>DATHQA010000103.1:0-4509 GCA_035483375.1 Rhizomicrobium sp.
AGATGCATTGTACGATACGCGTGATGCGATCCGTCTCATCACGTGCCGTCAGGAAGGTGGGGCCGCCAATATGGCGGAGGCTTACGGCAAGCTGACGGGCAAGCCGGGCATCTGTTTCGTCACGCGCGGGCCGGGCGCGACAAACGCCTCTATTGGTGTGCATACGGCGTTTCAGGATTCGACGCCGATGATCCTGTTCATCGGTCAGGCCGATCAATCGATGCTCGACCGCGAAGCATTCCAGGAAGTCGATTTCCGCGCGATGTTCACGCCGCTTGCGAAATGGGCGGCGGAAATCCGCGATGCCAACCGCATTCCCGAATATGTCGCGCGCGCGTTCCACATGGCGGTTTCGGGAAGGCCCGGACCTGTCGTGTTGTCATTACCCGAAGATGTGTTGAGCGCCGTTTGCGATGCGCCGCCGACAAAACCCTATGCGAAATCCGAACCGTCACCGTCGCACGAAGCAATAGAGAAATTCGCCGCGATGCTTTCGCGGGCGGAACGGCCTTTCGTCATTCTTGGCGGGCCGGGTTGGGATGCGCGCGCCATTGCCGATGCGCGCGCGTTCGCCGAGAAATTCGATCTTCCTGTTTGCACATCATTCCGCGCCAAGGACCGCTTCGACAACACGCATAAAAACTATTGCGGCGATCTCGGCATCGGCGCCGATCCGAAACTTGTGAAACGCATCGAGCAAAGCGATCTGTTCATCGTTGTCGGTGCACGTCTTGGTGAGATGACGACGAATGGTTACACGCGCGTGAGCGCGCCGTCGCCTGCGCAGAAACTCGTTCATGTGCATCCGGGCGCGGATGAATTGAACCGCGTTTATCAGGCCGATCTTGCGATTCTTTCCGGCGTTGCGCCGTTCCTGCGCGAAGCCGCTGCGTTGAACGCGCCGCGCAACATCGCATGGCGCGAGTGGTGCGAAGAAGCGCGGCACGATTACGAAGCGTGGTCGAAGCCTGTGGCCGCTCCCGGCGCGGTCAATCCGTCCGACATTTTCGCGTGGCTGAACAGCCATCTTCCCGCCGATGCGATCCTTGCCAATGGCGCGGGCAATTATGCGGGCTGGCTGCATCGCTTCTATCTTTATCGCGGGTTCCCGACGCTGCTTGGCCCCACAAGCGGCGCGATGGGCTATGGCGTTCCCGCATCGGTCGCGGCGAAACTCATACATCCCGAACGCATTGTCGTGTCCTGCGCGGGCGATGGGTGCTTTCTCATGAACGGGCAGGAGCTTGCGACCGCCGTTCAATACAATGCCGCGATCATCGTGCTCGTGTTCGACAATGGCATGTACGGCACGATCCGCATGCATCAGGAGCGCGAATATCCGGGCCATGTCATCGGCACCGATCTGAAGAATCCCGACTTCGCGGCGCTGGCGCGTGCCTATGGCGCTGCCGCATTTCATGTCACGCGCACGGAAGATTTCGCGGATGCGTTCGAACAGGCATTGACCGCGAACAAGCCCGCACTCATTCACATCAGCGTCGATCCCGAAGCGATCTCGCCCACGACAACGTTGACAAAGTTGAGAACCAAGCAATGACCCGCGCAGCGGATATTATGAACGCGTTTGGCATCGCGTCGCATGGCGATCATGCTGTGCATTCGCCCATCGATGGTGCGGAGATCGGGCGTGTCGCCTATGACGACGCAGCGTCGATCGAAACGAAAATCGCGAACAGCCTGGTCGCGTTCAAGGCTTGGCGCGAAGTGCCTGCGCCCCGCCGCGGCGAACTTGTACGTCTGTTCGGTGAGGAATTGCGCGCGAACAAGGAAGCGCTTGGCCGTCTCGTCACGCTCGAAGCCGGGAAGATTTTGCAGGAAGGTCTCGGCGAAGTGCAGGAGATGATCGACATCTGCGATTTCGCGACCGGGCTTTCGCGCCAGCTTTACGGCCTCACGATTGCAAGCGAGCGTCCCGGACATCGCATGATGGAGACCTGGCATCCGGCGGGGCCGGTCGCGGTGATCTCCGCGTTCAATTTCCCCGTCGCGGTGTGGGCGTGGAATGCGGCGCTTGCGCTTGTGTGCGGCGACAGCGTGATCTGGAAACCGTCCGAGAAAACACCGCTCACGGCGCTGGCGACGCAAGCGCTGTTCGAGCGCGCCGTGAAACGTTTCGGCGATGCGCCCGCTAATCTTTCGCAAATCGTGCTCGGCTTACGCGATGCAGGCGAGGCGCTCGCAAAGGATCATCGTATTCCGGTGGTGAGTGCGACGGGCTCGACACGCATGGGCCGCGAACTTGCGCCTGTTGTGGCCGCACGTTTCGGCAAATCCGTTCTCGAACTCGGCGGCAACAATGGCATGATCGTGACACCGTCTGCGAAACTCGATCTTGCGCAGCGCGCGATCCTGTTCGCGGCGGTCGGCACGGCGGGCCAGCGCTGCACATCGCTGCGGCGTCTGTTCGTGCATGACTCGATCTACGATCAACTCGTCCCCGCGCTGAAATCCGTTTATGCCAAACTTCCCATCGGCAATCCGCTTGAAAAGGGCACGCTGGTCGGCCCGCTTATCGACAAAGCCGCGTTCGAGAATATGGAACGCGCGCTTAACGCCGCGCGCGACGAGGGCGGCAAGGTCACCGGCGGCGGCCACGCACTCGCCGACAAATTCCCGCATGCGCACTACGTCCGTCCCGCAATTGTCGAGATGCCGGACCAGACACCGACCGTCTGCCGCGAGACCTTCGCGCCGATCCTTTATGTGATGCGCTACCGCGATTTCGACGAGGCGCTTGCCCACCATAACGCCGTGCCGCAGGGGCTTTCCTCCTGCATCTTCACGCGCGACATGCAGGAGGCTGAGCGTTTCCTTGCCGCATCGGGCTCGGATTGCGGCATCGCCAATGTGAATATCGGACCCTCCGGCGCGGAAATCGGCGGGGCCTTTGGCGGCGAGAAGGAGACAGGCGGCGGCCGCGAATCGGGCTCCGACAGCTGGAAGGCCTATATGCGGCGGCAGACCGCGACCATCAACTACTCGGACGCGTTGCCACTGGCGCAAGGGATTGAGTTCGGGGTGTAAGCCCCGCATGTCATGGCCCACCTGGTGTGGGCCATCCAGTTGAAACCTGAGAAATTCTTTCTTCAACGAGCCTGATGTCGCCTGGGTGGCCCGCACTCCGGCGGGCCATGACATTTGTGAGGTGAGGATATTAACCCTTTCTTTACTCTTTCCGCTCCCAAAGTCTTAAGAAAGCGTTAAGCTCCCGAAGCAGCCGGGAGCTTACCTGTGCCGAAAAACATCGCCCAATGGACGGGAATCTTCGTCACGAGCATCATCGTGCTCGGCACCGATCTCGATGTCGTTTATGCGATGCCCTTGGGCGTCATGGCCGGCGCGCTCGCCGTGTTCTTCGTAACGCTCAGCGAGAAGCGCGAAGCAGCCCCGCTCTTAGCCCGCGTCCGGCGGTATCGCGCTTAAAGCCGCTTCGAGCTGCTGGAACGTCGGCTGCGCCATGGTCGGCACGCTGCCGCGCCCGATTTCCACCGAAACCTGCGCCGCATTGCCGTGCAGATGCGCGACAAGGATGTCGCGGATCACGTGATAGAATTGTGCGTCCTCATCGACGATGGCTTTGAGCCGCGTCGCGATAGGTCCGACAATGCCATAGGCGAGGAACACGCCGAGAAACGTTCCCACAAGCGCCGAACCGATCATGCGGCCCAGCACTTCCGGCGGCTCGCTGATCGCCCCCATCGTTTTGATGACGCCAAGCACGGCGGCGACGATGCCGAGCGCGGGCAATCCATCCGCCATCGTGGTGAGCGCGCCTGCGGGCAACAACGCCTCGGCATGATGTTTTTCCAATTGCTTTTCCATCGCCGCCTCGACCTGATGCGGGTCTTCGAGGCTCATCGTCATCATGCGCAGCGTGTCGCAGATGAAGGCGAGCGCGAAATGATCCTTCGTAATGCGCGGATAGCGTTTGAAGATCGAGGAGTCTTCCGGCTTCTCGATATGGGCTTCCAGCGCGATGAGCCCCTTGGACTTCATCGTCTTCGTGAGCAGATAGAGCAGGCACAGGAGATCGGTGTAATCGTTGGACTTCCATTTGGGGCCGGAGACGATCTTGCCCGCTTCGCCGCCGATCTGTTTCAGCGAATAAAGCGAACCGCCGATGAGAAGCGCGCCGATGGCGGCCCCACCGATCGTCATCATCTCGTGCGGCAACGCCTCGATCACGACGCCGAGCGAGCCTCCCGAAATGAGGAAGCCGCCGAACACCATCAAAAACAGAAATACAATGCCGCCAATCTGAAGCATGACCGCCCGAATCCACCACCGACTACCCGGCGTCAGTATTAATAAAAGGGCTTAAAGAGCGATAAAGATGGGCGTGTTTTTCGAGGCACCGCCGCTTAGCAAAGCGTTAACGAGGGGCGTGCGCGAACGCGTTAATGAATGGTTGCGTCGGCTTCTGTAAGTTTGCGGCTTACAAGGGCTGCGAGTTCATCGGCCACGACATTGCCCAGCATTGTCGTTTCG
>DATHQA010000104.1:0-5391 GCA_035483375.1 Rhizomicrobium sp.
ACGCAGCGACGACGAACAATCGCATGGAGCTTCAGGCCGTCATCGAAGGGCTAGGCGCGTTGCGCAAACCGTCCGCCGTCACAATCCATACGGATTCGCGTTATGTGATGGACGGCGTGACGAAATGGTTGCCGCGCTGGAAAGCCAATGGCTGGAAAACCGCCGACAAGAAACCCGTGAAGAACAATGCGCTATGGCGTGCGCTGGAAGCCGCACTCGAACGCCACGAAACACATTGGCGCTGGGTGCGCGGCCATTCGGGCCATGCGGAGAATGACCGCGCGGACGCATTGGCCCGCGCGGCAATCCCGAACGGTTAAAGCTGCTTCAGCATATGCTCGGCGCTGGAGACGGCGAATGCGCCCGGCTCTTCGACATTCAATTCCTTCACGACGCCATGATCGACGAGCATCGAGAACCGCTGGCTGCGCTTGCCCATGCCGAAACGCGACGCGTCCATCTCAAGGCCGAGCGCGCGCGTGAAATCGCCATTGCCATCGGCGAGCATCGCAACCTTGTCGCCCGCTTTCTGCTGCTCGCCCCATGCGCCCATGACGAATGCATCGTTGACGGAAATGCACGCGATCGCATCTACGCCTTTTTCATGCAGTTCTTCGGCGTGCTGAATGAAACCGGGCAGATGTTTGGCCGAGCAAGTCGGCGTGAACGCACCTGGCAGCGCGAACACCGCGACTTTCTTATCCTTGAAGAAATCATCCGTCGAAACGGGCTTCGGCCCGCCATCTTTATATTGCATCAATGTCGCCGAAGGGACGTGATCGCCCACCTTGATTGTCATGCTCTTCTCCCGTTTTCCGATGGAACCCGTTCTAGCGTAACCCAAGCTTCCGGAAAAGGTTGCTCCTCGCCGTCCGTGGTCCTAACCTCCACATATGGCTGAGAAATCGAAGACCCGCACGCTCGGCAGCGACAATTTTCTCGAAGGCAAGCTCCTTATCGCATTGCCGGGCATGCCGGATCCGCGCTTTGAAAAAAGCGTCATCTTCATGTGTGCGCATTCGGTGGAAGGCGCAATGGGCCTCATCATCAACAAGCGCGTAGAGGGCCTCGCCTTCCGCGACATGATGGAGAAGCTTGAAATCCGCGTGAGTGAGACGACGCCCGATGCGCCCGTGCTGTTCGGCGGACCTGTGCAGACGGGACGCGGTTTCGTGCTTCACAGCGGCGATTTCGAAGGCAATGACTCCACGCTTCCCGTGACGGAAGAGATTTCGCTTACAGCCACGCTCGATGTGCTGCGCGCGATCGCACAGGGACACGGCCCGAGCAAAGCACTGTTCGCGCTCGGCTATGCGGGCTGGGACGGCGGTCAGATAGAGGACGAAATCCGCGCCAATGGCTGGGTGCATTGCGATGCGGACAACAGGCTCGTGTTCGATGAAAATCTCGACAGCAAATGGTCCAGCGCATTGCGCAAGCTTGGCATCGATGTATGCGGCCTATCCGCTCTGGCTGGCCGGGCGTGAAATTTCTTCGAGGTCCGAGGGCGCCGCGCGTTTCTGGCCGCTGAGATCGAAATAAAGCGCGATGAAATTGAGCGCCTCCGCTGCCGACAGCGGCGGCGAGAAATAGAAACCTTGCGCGAATTCGCAGCCGATTTCCTTCAGCCAATTCGCATCGCGTTCCGTTTCCACCCCTTCGACGATAACTTCGCGTTTCAATTCATGGGCCATCGTCACGATGGAATTGAGGATGACCACGCCCTCGCCTTCGTCATCCGTACCGCCGTGACGGCTCAGGAAACTTTTGTCGATCTTCACCGTGTCGAACGGCATGTCCTTCAACTGACTGAGCGACGAAAGGCCCGTGCCGAAATCATCGATGGCGAGGCCCGCGCCGAGCGAATGCAGATGTTCGAGCGCCTCGCGTGCATCCTGCACCGCGCCAATCGCGCTTTCTGTGACTTCGAGTTTAAGCGTGCCGGGCCTGATGTGACCTTTCGCGATGAGACTACTGAGCAATTCCTCGAATTGCGTGTCATGCAATTGCCGCCGCGCGACATTGACGCTGACGAACAACGGCGGATCGAGCGGGAAGAAATTCTGCCAATTGGCGAGGTCGTGGCTTGCACGTTCCAGCGCGAAACGGCCCAGCGAAACGATGAGCCCGCTCGTCTCGGAATGCGCGATGAAATCCGACGGCGCGACAATGCCCTTCACGGGATGATGCCAGCGCAGCAATGCCTCGAAACCCGCAACTGTACTGTCGCTCAGACGAATGATCGGCTGATAGAATATATCGAGTTGGCGCTGGTTGAGCGCATTGCGCAATTCCTCTTCGAGACCCACGCTGTCGCGCGGTGCGAGCGCCACGAAATCACGCGTAAAGACACGCGCGCAACCGCCGCCCTGACGCTTCGCTTGAATAAGCGCAAGTTCCGCGTTCTTCAGAAGATCAAGCGGGTCCTCAGCACCCGCACCGATGGAAACGCCGACGCTTGCCGGCGCGAATACGCTGCGCGAACCCTGCATATGCGGCGCGTTGCACATTTCGATGAGTTCCGCGCCCACTTCGGCGGGCGCTTCGCTTTTGCGGAACACAAGCGCAAACGCATCGCCGCCGACGCGGAAGATTTCCGCCGTGCCCGCAAAGCGTTTCGTCAAACGTTGCGCGAGATCGACCAGCACGGCGTCCGCACCCGTATCGCCAAGGCTCGAATGAATGGCCTTGAAACGGTCGATATCAAGCAGCGCGAAGGTGACGCCTTTCAATCCTTCGCCCAGTTTTTCGAGCATCTCGATAAGCGCGATACGATTGCCCAATCCTGTAAGACGATCACGCAGCACGCGCCCGCTTGCCGCTTCGGTTTCGCGCCGCGCCGACACATCGGCAATGAGGCCGAGGCAGCGCGCGGCTGGCGCCTCATCACCAAACATCGTCGCGCGCAATTCGAGCCAGGGATAACGCCCGTTCTCGCTCCTCACACGGAATTCCATACGGAAACCCATCGCGGGATGGCCGCGATAATCGGACAGCGCCTGTGCGTAGATCGCACGATCTTCGGGATGCACACGCGCAAGCCAATCCGGATGCGGCATCTGCAATGGCTCGCACGGCATCGCGAGCAGCGACGCGCCTTCGGCGGAAAACGAAACCGTATCGGTCGCAAAATCGAGATCGAAAACGCCCTGATGCGCGGCACCTATTGCATCGAGCGAATCCGGATCGAGCGGAGCTGCGTGTGCGCGCATGGGGCGCGGGATAGCGGCGAGGCCTTCGCCTGCTGCAATCGCGAGCGCGAGCAACACCGCACCGACCGCTACGAAGCCGCCAATCGCTGCAGGTGCTGCGATATTGTCGCCAAAGCCACCGAATGCCGCGACGGCAGACGCAATCGCGACAAGCGCGAAGACGACCGCATTCGGTGCCGCGATGCGCGCTGCGCGCGCACCGGCACGGCCACGCGCGACGAGATGATAGGCAATCGTGATCGTGCCGAGGAGAACGCAAACATCCGCTGCCAACGCAGCACCCGGCAATCCGAGAAACGAAACGAGTGCGAGAACAGAAAGGCCGCGCAACGTCCATTCCAACGCGCGATCCGGCAGCGGCCATGTGTCTTTCAAAGGCACGAGCATATCGGTGAGACGCAAACCCGCGACAAGCGCGAAACAAGCGATCATCGCGGAGAGTCCGTATGGCCCGCCTATGCCGGTGGCGAGGCTCGCGTCGAAAATGCCCGTGGTGCTGAGGCGCTGGAATAAAATGAGGCCCAGGAAAATCGCCGTCCATTGCGGCGCGCCGTGCCCCGTCATCACCGCTTCACCTGCAATGATGAGCGTGGCGGCGGCGATCAATCCGGCAACGGCGGCGAAGAAAATCGCAAGCTGGCGATTATGCGCCGCAATCGCAGGCTCGGTCCATGCAAGCAGCGAAGGCGGATCGCGCGTATTGAGAACGCGCAATGCAAGCGATGCCGTCGTCGCGGGCGGGATCGTCACGCGGAATGTCTTGCGACCATAGGCATTCGTCGGTTCGACGTTGACGCCGCCATCCGAACTCGCGGTCTGCAAAATCTCGGGCCGCGTCGAAGCAGGAAACAAACGCAAACCGATATCGGGCCATGGCCCCGCCTGCAAAATGCGCGTGACGGGCCGCGGCGCATTGTTCGTGACCGTCACGGCGTACCAGCGCGAACCGTCACGCTCCGCTTCGCCCGGCGCGTGATAAGGCAACAACGCGGTCTTCAGTTCGAGTACTTCGCGCCCGCTTGCGAAATCGACGCTGCGGATCGCAGGCGGCGCGGCAGCAAATGCGGTACCTGCCGCAAACAACATGAATGCAAGAATGCGCGCGATAAGCCCCCCAATGTTACGCAAATCGCGCATCCTCCGCGAGAAGTGCGAACAGGATGTGATCCTGCCATTCGCCGTTGATGAGCAGATAACGCTTTGCAATCCCTTCCTGTCTGAAACCGAGCTTGATGAGCAAATTCTTCGATGCATCGTTCGAGGCGAGACATGCAGCTTCGATGCGATGCAGACCGAGCGTGTTGAAGACGAATGGGACAAGCCCGCGTATCGCGTCATACATGAAACCCTGACGTGCAAACCGCTCACCGATCCAATAGCCGAGCGCACAGCACTGCGTGACGCCACGGCGCACGTTCGACAAGGTACATCCGCCCATCAGCGCATCGTCCTCGCTGCGGAACACGAAAAACGCATAAGCGGAATCAAGCCGCGTTTCCTTCTGATAGCGCTTGAGACGGCGGCGAAACGCGCCGCGCGTAAGTTCATCGCTCGCCCAGGACGGTTCCCACGGTTCGAGAAACGCCCTGCTTTCGCCACGTATTTGCGACCACGCCGGATAATCAGGGACGCGCGGATAACGCAGATAAAGCCCGTCGCACAGGATCACCGGCTGCTGCCCGCCCGGAAAGGTCAGGCCGCGCATGAAGGCCACCGGCCCTCGCTTACTCAGCAGCGCGGCGCGCGGAAGCGCCAAATCTTTCGGCGAACCTGTCATAGGGTTCCAGCTTTGCGAGCGGCCCCACCGCCGCAATCGATGGGCGTTCCGTCGTCATCAGCTGCGCGCCGATGCGCCGGACGGCGGCCGAATCGACAGCGTCGAGCTTCGCGGTCAATTCACTCAAAGGCAATATGCGGCCGAAGGTGAACCATTGCGAGGCGATTTGCTCGGCGCGCGAAGACGGCGTTTCGAGACCCATGAGAAGGCTCGAGCGCAATTGCGCCTTGGCGCGCGCGACTTCGTCTTCCGTGGCGCCGGAAGCAAGTGCCGCCATCTCGCCCGCGATGACGGGCACGATCTCTTCGACATCGCCTTCACCCGTGCCGGTATAGACGCCGAGCATTCCGCCATCGTCGAAGGATTGCGCGAAGGCCTGGATCGAATAACAAAGCCCGCGCC
>DATHQA010000105.1:0-4213 GCA_035483375.1 Rhizomicrobium sp.
AAAAGGATTGAAAACAGGCCAGAAAAGCGCACGGTCCCTGCACCATTTCATGCCCTTTCGGGGAGCGATGGGCCGGCAATCTATAGCCCCCGGCAAGACGCGGCAAATCCCTCGGCCACAGAAATTGACAGTGTTTGGGAATAATGGGGCAGGCCCGTCCGTCCCTTGAAGGACAGACAATCAGCTGCCCTTCTGGGCCAGGAGGAAACCCGTGCCGCGCATCCTCACCGAAACCGATATCGCCAATTTCCGTGAACGCCTGTGCCAGGCCGCAGCCGGGATCTTCGTGGAACTGGGACATGAGGGATTCAACATGCGCGAGCTCGCCAAGCGCATCGGCGTGAGCGCGATGACGCCCTATCGCTATTTCAAGAACAAGGACGAGATTTTCGCGGCCGTCCGCGCCCGCGCCTTTGGCCGCTTCGCCGAATATCTCGAGATGGCCGCGGCCACGCCCGGCATACCGCTCGAAAAAAGTGCGGCCCTGGCGCAGGCCTATGTGCAATTCGCCATGCAGGAGCGCGCCTATTACCGCCTTATGTTCGATCTTTCGCAATCGCGGCCTGCGGCAATGCCGGAACTTGCGGCGCAGGAACGGCGCGCACGCGCGGTGATCGCGGCGCATGTGGCATCTCTCGTGGATGAAGGTGTTTTCGAAGGCGAGCCTGAATTGATCGCACAGGTGCTTTGGTCAGCATTGCACGGCGTCGTGGCGCTGCATCTCGCTGGCAAGTTCGACGATGTGGAATTCGGCCGCGTGCTTGCCGAAACCATGCGCGCCTTCGGTAACGCCTATCGCGCCGACCGCGTCGGCATCGCACCGAAGCGCGCTTATGCGGACGCGCCTTCACTTATTGCGGCGTGATCAGAACGTATATTGGATGAACGCGCCGAAGGCCTGCGCCGTGTAATTCTCCGGCACGACGCCGAGATAGATATTGTCGCTCACGACGCCAGGCGTAAGACCTGTGTAGTGGAAATCCTTTATATCTTGATAGTCGAAGCGGTAGTAGAAGCGGACGGCTGTTTTCTCCGAATATTGCCAGCGCAGATTTGCTTCCAGCACGTGATAGCGGAAATCGATGTTCGGGAACGCAACACCCGCTTCTTCGGGCGTCAATGAATTGAATAATGCGCCCGTGCTTGCATAGGCATAGGTAAGCGCGCTGTTCGTCGTCGTGAACGTGTAGTTGAAATCGAGCGTGACTGTATCGAAACTCTGATGCAGGTTTGCACCCAGCGTGGAATCGAGATCGCGGTCTTTCTCGTACCACGCATCGGCGAGCGGATATTGCGGGCCGCCTGCCGAACCATCCGGACTGCTGTTGCCGATGGGATTGATGTTCGCGATCGCGCGATTCTGGAACTGGAAGCTATAAAACGCGTTGAATGTCGTCCGCAGCGAAAGCTGATAGGCAAAAGCCGCGCTCGCGTCGAAACCTTGTGTATCGCGCAAGCCATATTGCGCCTCATAGCCGTCGGCCTTCAGGTCGCCCGTGATCTGGAAATCAATCTTCGGCGTGACGATGAAATTCGTCTGAGCATGCAGCGTGTGTTCGGTGCGGTTGCCGACATCGAATTTGCGCAAGTCGAGCAGGGTGAACGGCGGATCACCCTCTGGCGAACGCGGGATATAGCCGGGCAGGCTTTGCGAATAATAAGGCGTGTAGGGATTCGATGTATAATCGCTGCCCGTGAGCTTTGCGTATTCGTAGGACGCGCGTGCGGTGCCCCAGGAATTGCCGTTCGAAACAAATTGCACCTTGATTCTGTTGTCATCCGCATCCGGCACTTCGCGGTCGGAATGGCGGATATTGTTGTGCGTATAATCGAGATCGAGCTTCAGATGCGTGGAGATTCGGTACGCCGCATCCGCATCTACCTCAAGATTATCGTTCGCAAACGGAATATTGCGGATCTGCACGACACTACCAGGCACGTTCGGCTCATAAATGCCGCTGAGACGCGGATCGAACGGCGCAAGCCCGCCGTCTATCGCGATATAACCGTATTGTCCCGTTTGCGGGTTGAACGCGACGTAATTGGTACGGTTATCCTCGTTGTTGTCCTTGAACGCGAGATCGAGCGTCACATCCGACCAAGGCGTATATTCGAGCTGCGCAAAGGCGCGGAAGATGTTGATCGCTGCATGCGCGGTTTGCTGGCTCAGCGCCGCAGTTGTGTTCCATTGGTTCAGATCGAATGCCGTCGCAAGGCCGGGAATGACGCCCGTATTGACCGTTGGCGGGATCAGCGCCTCATTCTGACGCATTTCGCTATAGGTCGCGCTCGCGCTCAAACGCAATTGCGGTGTGAGTGCGCTCGCCAGATCGCCTTTCACCGAATAATACTCGTTGTCCGGCGGCAAGCTAAGGCGGCCCATCGGCGGAATATAAGAAAGACCCGGAATGGATGAGAGGCCGGGGTTTTGCCATGTCAGCGATTGCAGCGCGTTGCGAAACAGCGAACCGCTATAGGTGAAATTGGCTTGCGTTGTGTCGTCGCAATAGCGCAGCGCGCCGCTCATATCGAGTGTCGTGTAATGGATCGGTTGAACGATCTGCGTTGCTCCGTCCTGAAACGGGTATCCGAACGTGCCGCCGATTGCCTGCGTGCCGTCGCGCCACTCGTTCGAAAGTTGGAGTAGGGCTTCGATACCGTCATCGAACTGATAGTTGAATGCAAGACCCGCTTTGTTGCGCTCGACCTTGAGATCGGTCGGCGCGGCGGCAGCGAGCACGGCATTCACCTGTGCCGTCGTCGAAGCGCCGGGCACAAGCCCATCCTTCAATGTGAGGTTGTCGGTGCCGATACCGTTCCACAGGCTTTTCGCTTGTGTGGACAGGAAATGCGGCGTGGCATCGAAAAACAGCGTGAGATTGAAAACGCCGTAGCGGCCTGCGTTCAGCTGATAGGTCTGATCGTCGCGGCCAACATCCTGCGCATTGGCGGAAAAATAATAGGCCGTCTTGCGGTTCTCGGCGACGAACCCCAGGCTCGCGATATCGAAGCCGTTATTCCAATCGCCATATTCGCGAAATTGCGCCGAATGCGTATCGCTGCCGAATGTGCCGAGCACGCCCGCATCGATCCAGCCATAGCTCCACCAGTCAGGATCGCTTTTGTTTTGTGTCATGTTCGGATAGGCGAACGGCAACGGATAAAGCAGACCTGTCGGCGTGCGCGTAACATCGGAATTGAGCGACAATCCGTTTGGATCGCGCGGCGGATCTGGAATAAGTCCGCGCGGGTTTGTTTCCGTGCCGAGCCATGCGCCACCGAGCAATCCCGTATCGGCGCGCGCGGGCAGGGCGGCGCTCAACATTAGAAGCGCGGCAAATGCGCGAAGAGAATTGCCGTGCCTCATCGTTCGAACCGCGCTCCCGCGGGACTATTCGAACCGTGGATTTCGGAATGACATGTCTGGCACGAACTCGCGATAAGCCGCGGATCGGGAATCGTGCCGCCGACCATATTGCCCGACGTCATCAGCTCCGCCGGGTGTCCCGTTTGCGCGTGGCACTGCTGGCACAGCATCGGACGTGGTGCGGTGAGCAACGCCTCGAAATTCGAACCATGCGGCGTGTGGCAATTGAGACAGTTCTCGCGCACGGGCGCGTGCTCGAAAATGAACGGCCCGCGCTTCTCAGCGTGACAGCCATAACACATCTCATTGACGCTATCGGCCTTGAGAAGTGGCGCAGTCGTGCTGCCATGAGGATTATGGCAATCGACGCAATCTATCTTTCCTTCAAGCAGCGGCATATGCGAACGGCGGCTGAATTCCGCGCGTTGTTCCTTATGGCACTGGAAACAGGTTTCATTGATGGATTCGCGCGCGGTCAATCCATGCGCCGCAAAATTTGCCATCGGATTGTGGCAATCGCTGCAGGCAAGATTGTTCGTTTCGTGGATCGACGCGTGCCAGAAGATGCGCGGCCCGCCGCTATGGCACGCGAGGCATTGTCCGTTCTGGATCGGCACGGGCGTTTTGCTTTTGCTTGAAAAGCTGATGATCTTCGAAAGATCGGATGGATTTTTCACATGCTCCGATCCTGGCCCATGACAGGCCTCGCATCCCTGCGCTTCAAGGGCGTTGCGCGGGTTGAGGCCGAAAATCTTGGCGTGGATCGTATGCGCCCAATTTGATGCTTCCTGCTGGTGGCACGCCTCGCAGGTCTTTTGCCCGACATAGGTGCGGCTATCGTCGATT
>DATHQA010000106.1:0-3731 GCA_035483375.1 Rhizomicrobium sp.
GATGAGCACGATTACCATTCGCCGTATTGAGCGAGCCGATCTAACCGCGCTGCTCGACATCTACAATTATTATGTCGTTAACACACCGATCACCTTCGATCTCGAACCGCGCACGCTTGCGCAGCGTCAGGCATGGTTCGATGCATTCGCGCCGGCTGGCCGCAACCAATGTTTTGTCGCGGTGAAGGACGGTGCGCCCATCGGCTGGGCGTCGTCGGGCAAGCTCAAGGATCGCGCGGCCTATGACACTTCTGTCGAGACGAGCGTCTATCTCGCACCGGAGGAGAAGGGCAAAGGCTTTGGCCGCCGTCTCTACGCCACGCTGTTCGAGGCGCTCGCAGGCGAGGACATCCACCGCGCTTACGGCGCCATCACCCAGCCCAATGATGCTTCGAACGCCTTGCATGTCGCGTTCGGCTTCCGCCTTATCGGCACGCAAACCGAAGTCGGCCGCAAATCCGGCCGTTTCTGGGACGTAGCACTCTATGAACGGTCGATGCCGTGACGCTTTCCATCAGGCCTGCTGTGGAAGCAAATGAGGAATCTATCATAACACTCTGGCGCGATTGCGGATTGGTTGTGAGCCATAACGATCCCAACGCCGATTTCCGCTTCGCGCGCGGCAAGGACAATTCGGACATTCTCGTGGGCATGGATGCCGAGGGCCGCATCGCCGCCGCGATCATGGTCGGGCATGATGGCCATCGCGGCTGGCTTTATTATGTGGCGGTCGATCCGGCACGGCGGAAGCAGGGCCTCGGGCGGCTCATCGTCCAGGCGGCGCTCGACTGGCTGGGGGCGAAGGGGCTGCCGAAGGCCCAGCTCATGATCCGCGACACCAATACCGAAGTCGCGGCCTTTTACGAGCGCATCGGTTTCAGGCCGATCCCGCGCGTGGTCATGGAGAAATGGCTGCCCAAGCCGAAGCAGCCGGATTAGTGCTCTAGCACCCGGCAAAATCCCCTGTTATAGGGGCCCCCTTCCGGCGTTCACCCGCCGGGAAGCCCCGGACGCGGGCGTGGCGGAACGGTAGACGCGCTGGATTTAGGTTCCAGTGACGCAAGTCGTGGGGGTTCAAGTCCCTCCGCCCGCACCAGCCTCCGCTCCCGGGGACCGGGAGCTTCGGCTTGGCAAGCCGGCGACGCGTCACGCCGTAGCTCGAAGAGCGAAGGCGGGCATGTTTCCGCCCCGCTACGGCTCGGCAAGCCAATTGTACGTGAATTAGAATAAGCAGGAACCTCACATGCAGATCACCCAGACCCATTCCGAAGATTTGCGCCGCGAATTCCGTATCGTCATTCCCGCGGCCGATCTCGACACGCGCCTGACCCACAAGATCGAGGAGATGCAGCCGCGCATCCAGCTCAAGGGCTTCCGCCCGGGCAAGGCGCCGACCTCTTTCCTCAAAAAGACCTATGGCAAGTCCATGATGGGCGAGGTCGTCGAGGCTGCGGTTTCGGAATCGAGCCAGAAGGCGATCAAGGATCACGAGCTGAAGCCCGCGTTTCCGCCGCGCGTCGATCTCGTAAGCGAGCTTTCGCAGGTCGTGGATGGCGAGGCCGATCTCGAATTCACGGTCAAGGTCGATCTCATGCCGGAATTCGAGATTGCCGATGTGTCGAAGCTGCAGCTCGAGCGTCTCGTTTCGGATGTGTCGGACGACGATGTCGAAGATGCGCTGAAGCGCGTGTCCGAACAGGCGCGCACCTTCACCGCGCGGCCCGAAGGCGAGGGCGCGGAGCTCGACGATCTCATCGTCATCGATTTCGTCGGCACCATCGACGGCGAGGAATACGAAACCGGCAAGGTGGACGATCTGAACCTTCGTCTCGGTTCCGGCGTGCTGATCCCGGGCTATGAGGAACAACTCATCGGCGCGAAAGCGGGTGAGGTGAAGGTCATCAAGGCGACCTATCCGTCCGAATATTCCAATCCGAAAACGCGCGGGCGCGAGGCCGAATTCACCACGACGATCCGCGAAGTGAAGAAGCCCGATCCGCTCGTCATCGACGACAATCTCGCCAAGAATTTCGGCATGGAGTCGCTCGCCGCGATGAAGGATCGCCTGCGCGAGCAATTGAAGAACGACATGGCGCGCGCAAGCCGCCTGCATCTGAAGCGGCGCATCCTCGATGCGCTCGATCAGGCGCATTCCTTCAAGCTGCCGCCGACGATGGTGGAGAATGAGTTCGAAGGCATCTGGAAACAGGTGCAGGCAGAACTACAGCGCGAAGGCAAAACGCCGGAAGACGAAGGCAAGACGGAAGAGGGTTTGAAAAGCGAATATCACGACATCGCGGAGCGCCGCGTGCGTCTCGGCCTCGTGCTTGCGCGCATCGGCGAGCAGAACGGCATCACGGTCGGTGCCGACGAAGTGCAGCGTGCCGTCACGTTGCGCGCCCGCCAATTCCCGGGCCAGGAACAACAGGTCTTCGATTATTATGCGAGCAACCCTCAGGCGATGAACGAAGTCCGCGCGCCGATCTTCGAAGACAAGGTCGTGGATTTCATCGCCGAACTCGCGCAGGTGACGGAACGCAAAGTGCCGCGCGAAATCCTGTTCCTCGATCCCGATGAAGCCGAGGCGAAGCTGAAGGCAGCGTAAGCGCGCTATATTGCTGTCATCCCCGGCGAGCATTGCGAACGCAATGCGAGGGAAGGGGACCCAGGCGCTTAAATCTTCTCGGTATAAAAAAGTTCGAACGTAATCGTTGACATCAGACGGTTTGCGCTACCTGGATCCCCTTCCCTCGCGCTCGCGTAAAACGCTCGCGCTTGCGGGGGATGACAATTGTGTTTTGATAAGCAAATGAAACAGCATTTTTACTACGTTTACATCCTCGCCAGCCGCCGCAACGGAACTCTCTATGTCGGCGTGTCCAACGACGTGATGCGCCGGACATGGGAACACAAGAACGAACTCGTCGAAGGGTTCACCAAGAAACATAGCGTCCACATCCTTGTCTGGTTCGAATTGCACGAGGACATCAATCTGGCCATCGCACGAGAGAAGCGGCTAAAGCGTTGGAAGCGCGCGTGGAAAATCCGGCTAATCGAGGAGAATAATTCTGGCTGGAACGATTTATACGACAGGCTTATAGGTGAAACAGCATTACCGGAAATTGTTGGAACACATCGCTAAATCCTGCGCGTCTGCGCAATTTGAAATAATCTAACCCATTGCAAAACAAGTAAAATTGTAACCGTGGTCCGGTATCGATAAACGAAGCCTTTACCCAGCTTGCGCAAGTATTACCGCGTTGATCGCGATGGGGCGTGCGATGCGTGGGAAGAAAGCAATCGATTTCGGTATGGCGCTGGTGGCGGGCTTTTTCCTGAGCACCTGTCTTGAAGCCAGTGAATCCAACGTACAGATCGAAGCGGTGAACGGCGTGGCCGCACCTGCGCCGGCGCAGCACGATTTTTCCGACGCGATGGACGACCTTGCGGGCCGTTTGCAGGCAACAGCTATGCGCTATGCACTCGCCGCGGAACGCTTCACCGATGTCGAACGCCGTTATCACGCGATCACGGGACGCATGCAGATTTATCTCGCGCGCGAACGTGCGCTCATGATGGATCGCACAACACCTGCGTCGGTGGCGCGCGTGCAGCTTGCAAGCGCTGTCGGCGAGGGTGATCTCGCCCTGAGCGATATCCATACGCAGGTGAAAGGCTTTGCCACCGATTTCGCGGATGCGACGACGCCCATCGCAAAAGAACTGGATGTC
>DATHQA010000107.1:0-2645 GCA_035483375.1 Rhizomicrobium sp.
TTTCAGGCGCGGAACGAGCGCGTCTTCGCTGATCGGCGAATTCTGCAAATAGATGCTGCCGTCGCGTTTCACCGAAACCGAAAGCGGCTCGCGATCCTGGCCGAGCACCTGCGCGCGCGTTTTCGGCAGATCGACGGGCACGCCCGCCGTGAGAAGCGGCGCCGTCACCATGAAAACGATGAGCAGCACGAGCATCACGTCCACGAAGGGCGTGACGTTGATCTCCGCCATGGCTCTGCGGCGATGATCGCGGCTTTGCAGGGTCGCTGCCATCAGCTTCTCGCCGCTTTCTCGTCAAGCTGGCGCGAAAGGATCGCGGAGAATTCATCGGAGAATCCGATAAGGCGATTGTTGTAGCGCGCCATCTCGTTGACGAAACGATTGTAGAAAATCACTGCCGGGATCGCCGCGAACAGGCCCATGGCCGTTGCAAACAATGCTTCGGCAATGCCGGGTGCTACGACCGCGAGCGTCGTATCGTGACGCGCGGCAATCGATGAAAACGAATTCATGATGCCCCATACCGTGCCGAACAATCCCACAAACGGCGCGGTCGAACCGACGGTTGCAAGGAATCCCAAACGGCGTTCGATGCCATCCATCTCGCGCAGGATCGTGACACTCATCGCCTTGTCGATGCGATCCTTGATGCCGGGGAGTTGCGATTCACGCGGCGGGCCGCCCTCAAACGCGCGACGCCACTCGCGCAGCGCCGAGACGAACACATTGGCCATCGGATGATCGGCGGCTTTGGAGAATTGCTGATACAACTCATCCAGCGAAAGCCCCGACCAGAACACCTGTTCGAATTTGTTTGCGCGACGGCGCAGCATCGCAAGCGCGATCCATTTGTTGACGATGATCGTCCATGACCACAGCGATGCGAGCACAAGCAGAATGAACACCGTTTTCACAAGCGGATCGGCGCGCAGGAACAGCGAGGCAATCGAGATATCGCTGAGTGATCCGCCGCCGCCCATCTGCGTGACATCGACGCCCGTAGTGGGTGCCGCGGCGGGCGCATCGAGCGTGCCGGATTCGGCAGGCGCGCCCGTCGGTGCTGCCACAGGCGGGGCCTGTTGTGCGATGGCCGGGCTTGCGAAAGCCAGCATCACCAAAGACAGCACGGCGAAGGCGCGCTTGAGAATCATTCGTGCGGGTCCTCTACCGTCTCTAACGCTCACAGGGCGGGCAAAAGCCCATCGAAACACGGCCAAAATTTGGCGCGAATCGTTAATCGTCTGTTGCATAAACGAAAGGGGCAAGCTTGTCGCGGATGCCTTGCGGAATCCGGCGCGGTTTCCCGGCCATATTCATGACGCAGGCCTCCACGGTTCCATGCACGAGAAGCGCGCCACGGGCATAGATTTTCTGGTCCGCCGCCATGCGCGCGCCGGTGAGCGAAGGCGCAATCGTGTGCACCTCGATGAGATCGTCGAGCCGCGCGGGCCGGAAATATTCCAGCGAAACCTTGCGTATGGTCCAGACGGTCGGTTCCGCTTCCTCCAATTGCGCAAGCCGCGCAACGCCCGCGCAACGGAAAAATTCCGAACGCCCCCGCTCCATATAACGCAGGTAATTCGCATGATAGACGACGCCCGATAGATCGGTGTCTTCGTAATAGATGCGCACGGGCAGGATATGCGTCTTGCCCTCGAAACGGCCATGACCTTCACTCATCGGCGCCGTCATCCTTGAACAAAAGCCCCATCTGCGAGGGATCGCGATTGGGTGCCGCAAGACCCAGATGCGCATAAGCCTGTGCGGTCGCCATGCGCCCGCGCGGGCTACGCTGCACGAAACCCTGTTGCAGCAGATAGGGTTCCACGATTTCCTCGATGGCGTCGCGTGGTTCGCCGAGCGCCGCCGCAATCGTTTCAATGCCGACAGGCCCGCCGCCAAAGGATTCCGCGATGAGTTGCAGATAGCGCCGGTCGAACGCATCGAGACCGCGCTGATCGACTTCAAGCCGCGTGAGCGCCGCATCGGCGATTTTCGCATCGATGCGTTTGTGCCCGCTGACGGATGCAAAATCGCGCACGCGTTTGAGCAGGCGTCCGGCGATACGCGGCGTGCCGCGCGCACGCGCCGCGATCTCGCGCGCACCATCCTCCGTGAGATCGAACAAAAGCACACGCGCGCCACGCTCCACGATCGCGACGAGTTCATCCGTCGAATAGAAATTGAGCCGCACCGGAATGCCGAAACGGTCGCGCAAAGGCGTCGTGATAAGGCCTGAACGCGTCGTGGCGCCCACCAACGTGAATGGCGCAAGCGTGATCTTCACCGAACGCGCGCTCGGCCCTTCGCCGATCACGAGATCGAGTTCGTAATCCTCCATCGCTGGATAAAGGATTTCCTCGACCGCCGGATTGAGGCGATGGATTTCGTCGATGAACAGCACATCGCGCGGCTCGAGATTGGTGAGGATCGCTGCAAGATCGCCCGCCTTCGCAAGCACGGGACCGGATGTCGAGCGGAAATTGACGCCCAACTCGCGCGCCACAATCTGCGCGAGCGTTGTTTTGCCCAAACCCGGCGGGCCGAAGAACAACACATGATCGAGTGCTTCTTCGCGCGCTTTCGCCGCTTCGATGAACACGGAAAGATTCTCGCGCGCCTGTTGCTGGCCCACGAAATCGGCC
>DATHQA010000108.1:0-6386 GCA_035483375.1 Rhizomicrobium sp.
CAGATTGTCGTCATAGACAAGATCGGTATGCAGAAACGGATTGGGCATGCGGCCGAAGGTGAGCCAATCCCAACGCAGCGGCTTCAACGTGATGTAAGCCTGATCGAGCCACAGCGCTTTCTTGTCGTCACCACCGCCCAAAATCTGCGTGGTAGAAACGGGGCTGTCGTCCTTGCCCGTGCCAATGCGAATGCCCACAAGCACGCCATCCGCGACATTCGCGATCACGCCGAGTCGTGCGCGGATGCTCAATTGATCGAGCCTGTCTTCCGTCGTGTTCAGAATGGGAAGTCCGGTCAGGAAATTGTTCTTGTTGACATCGACGGGGCCGGACTGATTGAGCGTCGCGTAATCGATGATCGTGGGATCGTTTCCGTTCGAATAGAAATCGAATTCGTCGCGGAAGCGGAAATCGCCCATCCATGTGATGCGCTTGGTCCATGCGGGTACGGCTTCGGGCTGCGCCCAATTCTCCGCCCTCGCCTCCTGCAACACTTCGTCTTTCACTTCGTCGCGGATTTGTTTCTTCACGATCTCCGGCACGTAAGGCACGCGCACGACGCCAGGCGCGGGCGGCGATGGTGTCGGCGTTGCGGAAACGGGCTGCGCCACAGGCGTCGCCGCTGCAGCGCGCGCCTGTGCCGCCTCTTGCTCTGCCTGCTGCACAAGCGCATCGGCGGCTTTCTGCGTGATGACATGCTGCTTCACGAGCAGATGAATGAGATTGATGACCGCGTTCTGCGACGGCTGCGCATCGGTCTGCGCGAAAGACGGCGCCGCGAGCGCAATGCATGCGGCCGCCGACAGCAAAGAAGATTTTAAAATACGCACCCCGATCAACCTTTCCAATGTTCGTTCAAATTCCTGCGACGTCCTCAAACGGGCCGTTTTCCGCGCACGCTGATGCGTTGCGGGAACGGAAACGAATCCGGCGGCGGCTGATCCAGCGCCGGCATTTTCTCAAGTGCGGCGACGAGCATCTCGTCGGTCTTGGCATCGCCTGTCGTGCGCATGATGCTCGCGCGCGTCACATGACCGCTTGTATCGACCCACACTTCGACGTCGGCGCTGAACACGAGATGATTGACGCGATCGTCGTTCTGGATCGCTTGCTGGAATTCGGTGCCGAGATAACGGCTATAGGCGGCTTCGCCGAAACCATCGCCGTTGCCCGAACCCACATCGCCCGAACCGTCGCCCGCGCCGATGCCGAACGCATCCGAGCCTGCCTGCGCCGGCCCATTGATCGTCATCTGCTTGGGCGCGTCTGCCGGTTTCGGATCGGGCGTTTTCGGAACGTCCTCCGTTTTCTTTTCCGGCTCGGGCGGCGGTTCCTTTGGCGGCGGCGGCGGAGGAGGAGGCGGCGGCATGAGGGCCACGAGCGTGGGCAGCGGTGGCGCTTCGCGCTTGCTGCCATGCGTCGAAGTCACCGCATACCAAATCGAGCCGCCGATCACGCAAACTACGGTACCCACGACCGCGAGGCGGATGATCTTCTGGCGTGTTTCTTCGTCGTCCCACATGGCGCTAACTCTGTTGTTTGCCTGTGACGAGGCCGACATGCGGCAGATCGATACGGCGCAGCATGTCGAGCACTTCCATCACTTTCTGGTATTGGACCGCGGCATCGCCTTTCACGATGACGGGAAAATCCGGCGTCAGCGCTTTCTGCGTGCGCAAACGGCTTTCGAGATCGGCCAGCGTGACGGGATAGGCGTCGAGGAAAATCTGCCCGTTGCTGTTGATCGTGATCGCCTTGGTCTGCGGTTTGGCAAGACTGACCGAGGCGCTCGCCTTGGGCAAATCGACCTTGATGCCCTGCACGCTCGCGGTCGTCATGATGATGAAGATCACGAGCAGCACATAGGCCAGATCCAACATCGGCGTGATGTTGATGTCGTCGTAGGGTTTGTCTTCGTCCTGCGCCTTCATGGTTCACCTATTCCGCGGCGCGCGCATAATCGCGCCCGCTATAGACTTCGGACAGGCGCGTGACGAACTCATCGACGAACACCTGCATGTCCGCCGTGACGTTCTTGCAGCGTATGAGAAGGTAATTATATCCGAACAGCGCGGGGATGGCGACGGCGAGACCTGCGACGGTTGCGAGCAACGCCGCCGAAATACCCGGCGCGATCGCGTTGATGTTCACATCGCCGCTCGCGGCAATGGCGGCAAACGTAATCATCACGCCGACGACGGTGCCGAGGAGTCCTAAGAACGGACCGCCCGAGATCGAGATCGTGAGCAGCACCATCGAACGCGCAAGCCGCTGGTTCTCGCGCACAAGCGTTGCGTCCACCACGGCGCGGATAACTTCGATGGCTTCGGCATTGAGCACGAGTTGTCCGCCCTTCGCACGGCGGCGTGCGATTTCCTGTGCGCCTGCCGTGTAGAGCCGGTAAAGCGAGGAGGCTTTGAGACGGCGCTTGTCCTTGTCGTTCAGCTTGAAATCGTCAAGCGAAAGCGGATCGCTGTTCTGCCGGAACAGTTGGAGGAACGCGTTGTTCGCGCGATCCACAGCGCCGACATAGGATGCCTTGCCCCACATCACATACCAGGACAGCATCGCCATCATGCCGAGGATGGCGATGACAACCCACGCATCGATCGTGACGGACTGAACGATGATGCCGAAATAGCCGAAGCTAAATCCGGATTGCTTTTCATCCTGACCATAAGTGACAAGTTTGGAATCGCCGCCTTGCGAAAGCGCGTCCGCAAGCACGAGCGCGGCGGGCCGCGCGACTTTCGAAAGCCGCACTTCGTCCATCTCGCCGGTGAAATTCGCGAAGGCCGGCGTGCCGCCCGCGACATCGCCGCCAAGAAGCGTGGGCGAATTGAAGCCCGGCAGTGACGCGCTCACCTCGCCAACGCTTTTTCCGTTCACATACAAAATGACGGTCTTGCCATCCGCCGTCACCGCGATATGCGTCCACTGGTCCTTGCCGATGGGCGCAGCAGCAGCGATGCGCTGCGGCGCGGTCGCCTGACCGACATCGACGAACGGGATGCCTTGATCGAGACCCACGATCATCACAACGCCGCCCTCGCGCCGCGAGAAAAGCGCCGTCGGACCGACAACGGGATCGCTTTTCACCCACGCGCTGAACGTGAACTGTCCCCCCGGCTGAATGGCGAGCGAAGCCGATGCTGGGATCGTCATTGCGCCCGCGCCGGAGAAGCGCGCGGATTTTCCGATGATACCGCCATCATCGATGGCCGTCGGCCCCGTCTGCGCATTGTTGCCATACGCGGTTTCGTCTTTCGTCGGCGTACCGGAGGCTTCGCCGAAATGATAGACAAGCGAATAGTCGGGATCGAACGTGCCCGGCGTGTCGACGGCAGGCGTTGCTTTCTTGTTGCCGTAATAAAGCCAGATGTCTTTCGCGCTCGCGCCCGGCACGTCCGGCACGTCGACCCACACGGTCGCGACGCCTAGAAGCGGATCGAATGCTTCGATGTGATAGACGAGCGGCGTTTTGTCGTCGGCGGCGACGAAACGCAGATCGGTTCCGTTCTCCTGCGCATCGCCGAAACTGAAATTGCCGCTATGCAACCGGATGAGCACGGGCATGCGGCCCGCGCTTTGCGCGATATTGGCCCCCTTCGGCGTCGTGTCGATTGTGATGTGTTTGCGGAAGGACCAATCCTTCTGCCACCACGCATTCGCAGCCGTCGGCATCGCGGCCAGCAGCAGCAAGGGCAACACGAGCGTGGACCAAAATGTCTTTTTGGCGATAAGCGCTGCGCGCGGAATGGAATAGAGCGTTCTCATATCAGAACTCCGTCTTGACGCTGAAATTGACGACAGGCTTCCAGGCCTTTGTGTTAGGCCCGCTTCTCAAAGGAAATGCGACATCGACAAGGCCGCTGAGATAACGCAGCAGGTGAATGCGCGAACCAACTCCCGTGCTGTAGAGATCGAATTCGCCCTGCTGATCGGCGAGCGGTTCGATCACGTAAAGATCGGCGGCATCGAAAAAGCCGAAAAAGCGCCAGTCATCGATAAGCGGCGTGAGCATCAGCCTGAAGGACGGGCTTCTGAGTTCGACGGAGGCAAACGCGCCATCATCGCCCACGACTTCGGATTGCAGATAGCCGCGCACGGATGTCATGCCGCCCGCCGCGAATTGCTCGCTCGAGACAAGTGCCTGGTCGGCCACCTGCCATGAGAGCCGCGCGTTGCCCTGAATGTCGTACGCGATGGATTGCGTGTAATCCATATCGAGATTGAAATGGATAAAGTTCGCGCCTGCATTCGCACGCTTGTTTTCGAATTCCGCGAAATTGCTGCCGATGCCGCGAAGGCCCGTGATAAGGCTCGCGGATACATTGGCAGTGGAGGACGGCGTGCTCAGTTGCGCACTATAAGTGACCGTTGCGGGCACATAATCGATGGGCGCGCTGATCGTGACGCCGTCGAACAAAAGCATTTCCTGGAAATGCTTGTAGTCCAGGCCGAAGCTCAGCGACTCCGACACATCGTCGATATTCGGCAATTGCAGGATACCGCGCAGGCCGATCGCATAACCTTTGCCGAGCACATCCGCGCCGCCTAAGGTTGCGACATTGCTGTTCGAGCTGTAGGCGTAAGTCAGAATACTCAGCGGCGTGTTCCAGATCGGCGCAAGATAGGAGCCAGAAAACACTTCGCCGCTATGCACATCCTCCGGCGCACGCAGATAGGTGAACGAAAAGCTCTGCCCCAATTGAAAGAGATCGTCGTAACGTACCGTCGCCGTGGCGCGCAGTTGGCGCGTATCGGGCCCGTGATCGTTGTTGAGTTCGGCGCTCGCATGCAGCGGCAGCGTGTCGTTCACCTTCAAATCGACATCGACCGTGCCGGGCACGACGCCGGGCTTCAGTGTGGGGATCACGCGGCGGTCGGGAAGACGGTTGGCTTCGGTGATCTGCTGTTGCGCTGTGTTGAAGTCGGGCACCTTGCCTTCCTGCAGCGCGGAAACCTGTTCGCGGATTTCGCTGGGCAAGGAGTATTTCGCACCAACCACGCGCAGGCGGCCCACAGGCGCCTCGACAACGTGAAATTGCACGACGCCGTCGCGGCCATCCTGTTTGGGAATTTCGACGACGACCGATTGATAACCACGCGATTGATACGCATGCTCCAGCGCGTCGCGCGCGGCATTCACGTCTTCGATCGTGCGCTGCGGCCCGAGAAACGGATAGACCGCCGTTTCGATCGTTTCCGTATCGAGAAGTGTATTGCCTGCCACGTCGTAAGCCTCGATATCGATATGCCGCTCCTGCTGCGGTGGCGGCGAAGCTTGCGGCGGATCGGCGAAAGCGGGCTGCGCGACCGCAAGCGCCAATGCAGCAGCCGCTTGCAACAGCGCATAATTCAAGCGTCCGGCGACCACCGGTGTTTGTAACGATGCGCCCATAAGCAAGCTCGACAACCCCGCGCAGACTCGCAACCGTCTTGCGCGTCCCTAAGAAACGGTTAGCCGATGCAAAAAACGCGATCAAGAAAAATGCATGCAAAAAGGGCTATAAATCTCTGAAATATAAAATAATTTTGGCTTTTCGCGTGTAGTTCCAATGTTTGTGAAAGTTGTGTGACATATATTTTTACTTGATGTGAAAATTTTGCTGCACAGATGTGATAGTGAAACAGAATTGACGCATGCGCGCATTCGATTACGAGTGGCCTTATGAGGGGGATCCGTCCTGTTTGAGCATTCTTCCATGGCCGTGAAATTCGTCGCTATTGCGTGTTTCGCGGGCGTTGGCGGATGGACGTCCATGCGCGTCGCTGCGGTCTATTCGGCCAAACGATTTTCGCTGCCTGTTGCTATCGCGTTATGCGCGCTCATCGCGATATGGGTCTGTTTCGTCATGCCGTGGACGATCATACTATTATTCACATTTTGCCTCGGCTGGATGCTTCTCACGGCGTCGATCATCGACGCGTTTGAATTCCGTTTGCCCGATCCACTGACATTCGCGCTCATCGCTTCGGGCCTCGCGGTCGCGGCCACTCTGCCTTTGGAGAAAATCCTTCCACATCTCATCGGCGCGATTGCCGGCTATTGCGTATTCGCAGGCCTTGCATGGCTCTACCGCAGACTTCGCGGACGCGATGGATTGGGCTTGGGCGATGCAAAGCTGGTCGCCGGCGCGGGCGCGTGGCTCGGCTGGGAAGCCCTGCCCTCCGTCATCCTGGTCGCAAGTCTCGCGGGGCTTCTTTGGTATGCGATTGCGGCAGCGCGGCGCGGACGCACGGCGCTCGCCGAACGCATGCCGTTCGGTGCTCCGCTTTGTTTTGCGATCTGGATCGTGTGGCTCTATGGGCCGCTGTTGGACCTGCCGAGTCCTACGTGATCAATCAAGATTGCGGACCCAGAACGCATCGGGCTTGTGCC
>DATHQA010000109.1:0-2181 GCA_035483375.1 Rhizomicrobium sp.
AAGTGAGCGATTGGCCGGAAGGGTACGCGCTTCAACATTTCGAGGAAATCGATTCCACGAATGAGGAAGCGCGTCGTGTTGCCGCGAACGGCGGCAAAGGCCCGCTATGGATCACAGCCGACAGACAAACGGCGGGACGAGGGCGCCGGGGCCGCACATGGCAATCGCCGCTGGGCAATCTCGCCGCGACATTGCTCATCGATCCGGGAAAACCAGCCGCTGAATGCGCGCAACTCTCCTTCGTCGCCGCGCTCGCGGCGTCGGATATGATCGCGAGTGCGGCCCCGCGCGTGGACATTCGCGTGAAATGGCCCAACGACGTGCTGGCGGAGGGCCGCAAGATCGCGGGAATTCTGCTTGAATCCGCGAGCACGGGTGCCGCGCCCCCGCAATGGCTTGCCATCGGTATCGGCATCAATCTGAAGCATTTCCCGCCCGATACCGAATTCCCCGCGACGTCACTCGTCGCGATAGGTGCCGCGCCGCCCATGCCCCGCGAGGCGCTTGCCGCCCTCGCGAGCGCCTTCGCCAAATGGTATGAGGTGTGGGCCATGCGTGGCTTCGCGCCGATCCGAGAGGCGTGGCTTGCACGCGCGGCGGGCCTGGGCGCGCGCATCGTGGCGCGGCTTTCAAATGGGGAGGCGACGGGCGTGTTCGAAGGCTTGGACGAAACCGGCGCGCTCATCCTGCGTGAAGCCCATGGCCGTACGCGCGTCATCGCCGCGGGCGAAATCTTCTTCGCGAGCTGACCATGCTTTTGTGTATCGATGCGGGCAATACGAATATCGTCTTCGCCGTGCATGACGGCAACACGACCCGCGCGGAATGGCGCGCTGTCACCGAAACCACACGCACGGCGGACGAATATGCGGTGCTGCTTTCGCCGCTGCTGACATTCCAGGGCCTTTCCTTCGCAGACATCGACACCGCGATCATCGCGACCGTCGTGCCGGCGGCGCTATTCGACTTGCGCCAGTTCTGCCGCAAGTATTTGAATTGCGAGCCGCTTGTCGTGGGCGATCCGGGTGTGGATCTTGGCATAGAGGTGAAGACGGACAGGCCGCAAGCTGTCGGCGCGGATCGTCTCGTCAACGCGGTGGCGGCGCATGCGACCTATAAGGGCGCGCTCATCGTTGTCGATTTCGGCACGGCGACGACCTTCGATATTGTGGGCGAGAACGGCGATTATGAGGGCGGCGTCATAGCGCCGGGCGTGAATGTTTCCGCCGAAGCCTTGCATCAGGCCGCCGCCATGCTGCCGCGTGTTGCCATCGGACGCACGCAGAATGTGATCGGCAAAGACACCGTGCCCGCGATGCAATCGGGCCTGTTTTGGGGCTATATCGGCCTCATCGAAGGGCTCGTTGCGCGCATCAAGGAAGAATACGGCAAGCCCATGAAGGTCATCGGCACGGGCGGACTTGCCACGCCATTCCACCGCCAGACCGAGGCCATCGATCACCTCGATCCCGATCTCACGATCCGCGGCCTTGTGATGATTCACACGCGCAATGTGAAAAGCGCTTGATGGCTGTTTTGCGTTCGGAAGAACTCGTGTTCCTGCCGCTCGGCGGATCGGGCGAGATCGGCATGAATTTCAACGCCTATGGTTTCGGCCCGCCCAATACGCGCAAATGGATCGTCGTCGATTGCGGCGTGATGTTCGGGCGCGAGGCGAGTGCGCCGGGCATCGATCTCATCATGCCGGATATCCGCTTCCTCGCTGAGCAGCGCAAGGATGTGCTCGGCATCGTGCTCACGCATGCACATGAGGATCACATCGGCGCGGTCGCGCATCTATGGCCGCAATTGCGCGCCCCGCTCTATGCGACGCCATTCACAGCGAAACTCATCGAAGGCAAGCTCGCCGAAGCCGGGCTCCTGGATCGCGCGAAGCTCAATGTCGTGCCGCTTGAGGCAAAGCTCACGCTTGGACCGTTCGCCATCGAATTCATTTCGATCACGCATTCGATTCCGGAGCCGAATGCGCTCGCGATTCGCACGCGACTTGGCACGATCGTGCACACAGGCGACTGGAAGCTCGATCCGGATCCGCTCATCGGCGAGACAACGGACGAAGGTGCATTGCGCGCGCTTGGCGACGAGGGCGTGCTCGCGCTGGTATGCGATTCCACGAATGCGCTTGTCGCGGGCCATTCGGGATCGGAAGCGCGTGTGCGG
>DATHQA010000110.1:0-5374 GCA_035483375.1 Rhizomicrobium sp.
GTTCTGCGCGTTGATCTGGAAACGCGGCCCAGATGTCTCCTGCACCACTTCATACACGCCTGCCGGACAGTAACGCTGCGCAGGCTCCGCATATTCCGGCAGATTGACGCGGATGGGAATAGTCGGATCCTTCAACACAAGGTGAACCGGCTGGTCTTCCTCGTGATTGGTGCTGGACAGGAACACGCTGGATAGCTTGTCGAAACTGATGACGCTATCGGGTTTCGGATAGGCAATGGGTTTGCAATCGGACGCATGTTTCAGCGTCGCGTAATCGGCCTTGCCGTGCTTCAGCGTTCCCAGAACGGAAAAGCCGAAAAGCTGGTTTGTCCACATATCCACGCCGCCCAGACCTACGCCCAAAACCGTGCCCAAACGAGACCATAGCGGTTTTACGTTCCGAACGCGCTTCAAGTCGTTGTAAACATTTGAATTATGGTAAGCGCCGTCATAGGCCGCAAGCCTGTCGCCCGATCTTCCCGCCGAAACCGCGTCAAAGGCCGCGTCCGCGCCCATGATTCCAGTGAGGATCGCATTGTGGCTGCCTTTAATACGCGGAACATTTACGAAGCCCGCAGCACATCCGATCAGCGCGCCGCCGGGGAAAGTTAGTTGCGGAACCGACTGGAACCCGCCTTCGGTAATTGCGCGCGCGCCATAGCCGATGCGCTTGCCGCCTTCGAGATATTGCCTGACGACCGGATGATGCTTGACGCGCTGGAACTCGTCGAACGGGGAAATGTACGGATTGGAATAGTTCAGATGAACGACATAGCCGATGGAGCAGAAATTCTCGCCCCAATGATACATGAACGTGCCGCCGCCTGTGGAATTGTCGAGCGGCCAGCCCATCGTGTGCAGCACCATTCCACGCTTGTGGTTCTCAGGCTTTAATTCCCAAAGCTCTTTGAGGCCGATGCCGTATTTCTGCGGATCGCGGCCATCGGCGAGTTTGTACTTCGCCGTCAGCCGCTTGGTCAGCGAGCCGCGCGCGCCTTCCGCGAACAGCGTGTATTTGCCGTGCAGCGCCATACCCGGCGTGAAATCCGGCTTGTGATGGCCGTCGCGCGCAACACCCAGATCGCCCGTGATGACGCCCTTCACCTCGCCATTGTCGCCATAGGAAATGTCGGCGGCGGGAAAGCCCGGATAAATCTCCACACCAAGCGCTTCAGCCTGTGTCGCGAGCCAGCGGCACAGATTGCCGAGGCTCACAATGTAATTGCCGTGATTGCTCATGAGCGGCGGGAAAATGAAATTGGGAATGCGCAATGACCCCGCAGGTCCCAGATAATAGAAGCGGTCGTCCGTGACGGGCGTGTCGATCGGCGCGCCCTTGTCCTTCCAGTCGGGGATCAGCGCGTCGATGCCGACGGGATCGATCACCGCGCCGGATAAGATATGCGCGCCAACCTCGGAACCCTTTTCGAGCACGCAGACGCTGACGTCATGGCCCGATTCCGCCGCGCGCTGCTTGAGCCGGATCGCTGCCGCCAGACCCGCAGGCCCCGCGCCCACGATGACGACATCATATTCCATCACTTCGCGCTGAACGGCTTCCGACATGCCTGAATCCTGTGCCCCTGCCTATGGCGTTTATGGGGCGGGGTTTTGGAGTGGTCAATCGCCGGGACGGTCGCATCTCGTAGACACCTCGCCTATTATTGGGGAATGTCCTCGTCCGGAAACGCCCTCGCCCAACTCGCCTGGCTCGTCGAAGCGGGAGCGGATGAGGCCATGGGCGACGAGCCGGTGAACAGATTTGCGAAAACCAGCGCGTCTCAAAACCCCTCCCCCCCTACGGGAGAAGGCGGTCATCGAAGCGCACAGCGCAACGATGACCGGGAGGGGGGTAGATCGCAGCCTCCTTCCCCTAGCCACTTCGCGTCTCGCCCCCTCCCACAAGGAGAAGGGGGAAAACAGGCTTCGATTCTCGCGCCCGTTTCTTCCGGCAGTGACTTGATCGGCCATGCCATGGAGATCGCCGCGCGCTGCAACTCGCTCGCGGAACTGAAATCTGCCCTCGAGAATTTTGAAGGCAGCGCGCTCAAGAAACTCGCCACCAACACCGTCTTCGCCGACGGCACGCCCGATCAACGTATCATGTTCATCGGCGAAGCACCGGGCCGCGACGAGGACCGCATAGGCCTGCCTTTCGTGGGCCGCGCGGGCAAGTTGCTCGATCTCATGCTGGCGTCGATCAATCTCGACCGCCGCAAGAACGTTTACATCACGAATGTCCTGAACTGGCGGCCGCCGGACAATCGCGATCCCTCGCCCGAGGAAGCTGCGATCTGCCTGCCCTTCCTGCGCCGCCATATCGAACTCGTTTCGCCCGGCATCATCGTGCTGCTCGGCGCAGTTGCGGCGCGCCATGTCATGGGCAAGACGGACGGCATCATGCGCCTGCGCGGCAAATGGCTGGAGTATTATGTGAATGACCAAATGGTACCCGTAATGCCGACACTGCACCCCGCTTATCTGCTGCGTCGCGCCATCGACAAGAAACTCGCCTGGCGCGATCTACAAGTGATCGAAGAAAAAATCCGTTCGCTCAAATTGCTGGATGCCGGATGAGCGCATCCCATATAGACGAAAGCGTTGCGTTTGTGCCCGTGCGCATCGCCGTGATGACGGTCTCCGACACGCGCGACGCCTCAAACGACAAATCCGGCGACACGCTCGCCGCGCGCATCACGGAAGCAGGTCACACCCTCGGCGCACGCGCGATTGTCCCCGACGATCAATCGCGCATTACCGCACAACTCAAGCAATGGATCGCCGGCCGCCAAATCGATGTTGTCATCTCAACCGGCGGCACGGGTCTCACGGGCCGCGATGTCACCGTCGAAGCGTTCCGCTCGTTGTTCGAAAAAGAGATCGACGGTTTCTCCGCCGTGTTCCACCAGATTTCCTATGGAACGGTCGGTACCTCCACGATCCAGTCGCGTGCCTGTGCAGGCATAGCGGGCGGCACATATTTGTTCGCTCTGCCCGGCTCGACGGGCGCCGTGAAAGACGGATGGGACGGAATCCTCAAACAACAGCTCGACAGCCGCCACCGCCCCTGCAATCTCATCGAGATCCTGCCACGGCTGGAGGAGCAGAAACGCTAGTCGAAATCCTTTGGCTCTTCTTGGAATGAAAGATGGCGCTGCAAATCCATCGAGTCATGCGGAATTCTTAGAACTTCAATTTTCTTTTCCTCATGGTGCGCAACTTTGAACACGATGATGTGCCTGCTTTGGCGGCCTTTGCGTGCTATGCGAAACACCATCACGCCGGGCGAGAGATCGTCACGCCGCTTAATGCTCGGCAAATCGGGCCCATTGTGGAGTTCGCTAAAGGCCGTGAGTATCGCTTCGTGATATGATGTCGCTTGTACCTCACCGAAACGCTCTTTCGTCCACTTCAAAATTCCGCGCAGATCGCGTTTTGCCTGCTCCGATAAACGCGGATTCCAACGGCTCGAACTCACAAATTATCGCTTCTTTTTCGGATCGATGACTTCGTCGGCCATTGCACGAAGATATTCGTTCATTTCCTCGAAGGACTCGAATTCCTGATACCGCCCAGCGTCAATGTCATCGATCCCGACTTGTACGGCTTCGCGGAGCGCCTTCAGCTTTGCTTCCTCTTCGGCATCGCGGGCTTCGATCAGCCGGACGCCTTCGCGTAAAACCTCGCTGGCATTCTGATAACGGCCGGAAACGACAAGCTTCTCGACGAACTTGGCTTGATGGTCCGTGAGCACGACATTGCGCGTGGGCATCCAACGCCTCCGATTCCTCAATTGGCATAATATGCCATATTTATGTAAAACTGAGCAATGTGGGCATCCAACCATCTAAATCCACCATAAAAATCAACATATCTGTATTCCATCTAAAATTTTTCTATATATAGACTTGAATTGTTCTTCTTACGTTCTTATCTTCTCTCCTATGACAACGGTAATCGATATCACCGCCGATACGCGGCGGCTTCATGGACGCGGCGCGCTCTCCAATGCGGTGAGCCGCTATCACAGCGAAAAGCGCGCGCTGTTCGACGATGGCTGGGAGCGCGATGACGAGCTTCCAGCGCTCAAGACTCACGTGACCGTGGATGCCACGCGCTCGATCATCGCGCGCAATGACTCGCCGGACATTTCGTTTTCGCAAACGATCAATCCCTATCGCGGCTGCGAGCATGGCTGCATCTATTGTTTCGCGCGGCCGAACCATGCCTTTCTCGGCATGTCGCCGGGCGTGGATTTCGAGACAAAACTGTTCGCCAAACCGAACGCGGCGGAATTGCTCGCGAAAGAATTGTCGTCGCCCAAATATGTGCCGCAAGTCATCGCCATCGGCACGAACACCGACCCGTATCAGCCCATCGAGAAACGTTTGCGCATCATGCGTTCGGTGCTGGAAGTGTTGCGCGACTTCAATCATCCCGTCGGTATCGTGACGAAATCGGCGCTCATCCTGCGCGATCTCGATATTCTCGCGCCGATGGCGGAAGCAGGGCTTGCAAAAGTGGCGGTGTCGGTGACGACACTCGATCGCAGTCTTGCGCGCATGATGGAGCCGCGCGCAGCCACGCCGCCGCGCCGTCTTCATGCGATCCGCGAATTGCACAACGCGCGCGTTCCCGTCGGCGCGATGTTCGCACCTGTCATACCCGCGCTCAATGACAGCGAAATGGAATCCGTGCTCGAAGCCGTTACCGAAGCGGGCGCGCAAAGCGCGGGTTACGTGCTGCTGCGCCTGCCGCTCGAGATAAAAGACCTGTTCCGCGAATGGCTGGAGACAAATGTTCCCGACCGCGCGAAACATGTCATGAGCCTTGTGAAGCAAATGCGCGGCGGCAAGGATTACGATTCCGAATGGCACACGCGCATGCGCGGTCGTGGCCCTTACGCGGATTTTCTGGCGCGCAGGTTTCATCTTGCCGCGAAGCGGTTCGGCCTCAACAAACCGTCGCGGCCGCTCGTTCTCAACAAGTTTAAGCGTCCGCCCTATCTTGGCGAGCAATTGGCGCTTCTCTAAACATGAGGAATGCCAACCTACATTTTCGAGTCGCGCGCGCTGAAACAGCGGCCCGGCCCCATCGCAGGCGTGGACGAAGTGGGACGCGGACCCCTCGCAGGCCCCGTGGTCGCCGCCGCCGTGATTCTCGACCGCAAACGCATCCCAAAGGGCCTCAACGATTCAAAAAAGATGACGATGGAGGCGCGCGAGATCGCTTACGTGCAGATCATGGAATGCGCGATTGCTGTGGGCGTTGGCGAAGCAAGCGTGGACGAAATCGATCTCGTGAATATCCGCCAGGCGACGCATCTTGCGATGGCGCGCGCGGTGCGGGCGATGAGCGTGGCGCCCGCTTTCGC
>DATHQA010000111.1:0-14470 GCA_035483375.1 Rhizomicrobium sp.
GGATGGATGGCCGGATTAAATCCGGCCATGACGGAATAGAACAGGAAGGAAGATTCAATCTCACGATAGTTCTTTGAACGAGACCACCATTTTATCACTAAGCTTTAGGAAACATCTGACCTGATAGAAAACCACGGTAAAAAACAGGAGCGAAAAATCAGCTCAGTCGCTTTTGCTATTGTTGCGTTTGTTGTGTTGCTCTTCGTCATTAGCAGTCGCTCTTCTTATTATGGGGGACACAGCTTAGGGACTGGTTTGGCAGCAACTGTCGCCGTTATTTTTGTTTTAGGGCCGATCATACAACAGGAGTTCGGAAAAGCTGGCGTAATTGCTGCAGTTCTGCTCGTGATTGCCGCTCTTTGGATAGCCGTTTTAATTCTTAATCGAATTTATGATCGAAAAAACAGTGATCCGCGAGATCAGTCCTAACCAGCGAACTGTGCTACTGAAGGCTAACGTGAAATCCAACTACCCCGCCATATCCATCTGATTGCGAGCGTTGATGATAGCGACGGTAGCATCGATCTGGCCGATGCGGTCGCTTGCGGACATGCTCGGATCGAAAACGAGATAGAGGTTCAGCGCCGCATTGCCGAGAAGATGCAGCGAGGCATTGCGGTCCACGCCGCGCTCCAAGCCCTCGATCGTATTGATGATGGACTCGCACCAGCGGATGCCGTGTTCGTAGACCGTATCGCGGCTGCGGCGCGATACATTCATCGTCGTTGCTCTGAGTTTCGCAAGATCGGCGGCATAGCTCGCGCTTGACGGCGCAGCGTCCTGCAACAGCCGCCACAACACGCAGATCTGGAACGCATCGCGACACAGTTTCTCGGTGTCGAATTTGCCCCGCACGGCGGCGAGTTCCATCTCAAGCCGCTTCGCCGCGACATCGGCCGTGAGATTTTCCTGCACTTTCATCCTGAGCGAATTGGGCGGCTCGAACAATTCGACATTCGATGGCCGGTCGGCATTGCGGCGGCGGTCCGGCCCTATGTAATCGCTCGTGACGATGAAACCTTTTCGCCGCTCCACATGCGTGCGGATGCGCTGGCTAAGCTGCGCGACCGAGAACGGCCGCAGGATCAGATCGTCCGCACCGGAATTGACGACGCGGCTTACGAGCGTATTCGAATTATCCCATGCCGTGACGATGATGACGACGAACGGATTCTCACCCGTCTCGCCCTGACGCAGGCGTTGGATCAGTGCGCACAGATCATTGTCCACGCCATGCGCTTCGCAGATCGCGAGATCGGGCGGATTGTAGATGATCTGCTCGGCGAAGTTCTCGAGCGTCGCGGCCGTTTCGATCTGTCGGAAGCCGAGCGTGTAGAGCGCCATACGCGTGGCGTTGCGGTTCGCGCCCACGGGATCGTACACGAGCGTCTTGGCATTCTCGTAGGTAAGCCTTGCCATGCGCGCGAGGCCCCACTCCTGTTCGACCGGCGGTAGGGCTATGTTTTGCCACGTCACCCGTTAAAGAAGCGTGGGCGCGGTTTCGCGAAATTTAACGAGCGGCCGCGATAATCTTAAGGAAGTCAGCGGCTTGCAGGCTTGCACCGCCGACAAGTGCGCCGCCGACCTCCGCGACGCCAAGAATTTCCGCCGCGTTGTCGGGCTTCACCGAGCCGCCATACAGGATGCGGATTGCAGCACCGTTATCGTCCAATTCCTCGATAAGTCCCTGGCGGATATGGGCATGCATCGCGGCGATGTCCTCGACTGTCGCCGTCTTGCCCGTGCCGATAGCCCAGACAGGCTCATAGGCAATCGCCGTGTTCGTGGCCATGGCCCCCTTCGGCACGCTCAATTGAAGCTGGTCGCTGCACACGGTGTAGGCATGGCCCACTTCGCGCTCCGCTTCCTTTTCGCCGATGCAGATTATGGCGGTGAGGCCTGCACGCCATGCCGCCTCGGCTTTCGCCGCGACCTGCGCGCTGCCCTCGCCGTGATACTGCCTGCGCTCCGAATGACCGACAATGACGGCAGAGGCACCCGCATCCCTCAGCATCTCTGCGCTGATGTCGCCTGTGAACGCGCCGGAAGCCTGTGCGCGGCAATCCTGCCCGCCAATCGCGAAGGCCTCGCCTGCCGCCCGTACCGAATCGGCAATGAGCGTAAAAGGCGGGCATATGAGCACGTCACCACGTGCCGGCGCGGCGGCGAGTCCCTGCCTCAGCGCCTCAAGCTGCGCGAGCGAGGCTTTCAGCCCGTTCATCTTCCAGTTTCCAGCGATTAGCGGTCGCATGGCCGCATGGTCCTTGCCTTGCCGTTCCAATTCCCCCTCCCTATCATCCGCGGCCCTTTCCCGTCACGTTCAGGTTTCGTCCATGCTTCAGGAATTACGGAAATACAGCAAGTCGTGGGTTGCGTCCCTTTTTATGGGAGCGCTGGCACTGGCGTTCGTCTTTTGGGGAGTGGGCGACATCTTCCGCGCCGCAACGGACACGACGGTCGCCTCGGTCGGCGGCAACAAGATTCCCGTCGAGGAATATCAGCGCGAATATAGCAATGCCGTGCGCGTGCGCGGGGCGCAGACAGGCATGACCATCACGCAGGAAATGGCGCGCACGATGGGCATCGGCAAACAGGTGCTCGAAAGCATGGTGAGCCGGGCTGCAATGGACAACATCGTGCAGAATCTCGGCCTCACTGCGAGCGACGCTGCTGTGTCCGCGCAGGTTCACAATATGGATGCGTTCAAGGGCCCGCTTGGCACATTCGATCATCAGTCGTTCGAACGCGCGATCGCGCAAGGCGGTTTCAGCGAGCAGCAATTCATCGGGGCGGTCCGTGCCGATACCGCGCGCGATCAATTGATGAAGGCTATGGAGAGCGGTTTCCAGATGCCGACGGGTTACACCGCGGCGCTGTTCGCTTCGCAGAACGAGGTGCGCGCGGCGGATTACATGTTCGTGTCGGAACAGGCCGTAGGTGCCGTGCCCGCGCCGACCGATGCGCAACTCGCCGCCTATGTGAAAGCGCATGCGCCCTCGTTTTCTTCGCCCGAATATCGCGAAGTGACCTATGCGGGCATCGGACCGGACGATGTTTCGGCGCAAATCAAGATCACCGACGCCCAGCTGAAACAGGAATATGAAGCGCGCGAAGCCGCGTTCGTGATTCCGGAGAAGCGCGACATCGAGCAGATCGTGTTCCCGAATGAAGCGGACGCGACCGCGGCGAGCGCAAAGATCGCTTCAGGCACAAGCTTCACCGATATTGCGACCACGCGGGGCTTCAAGCCGAACGAGATCCAACTCGGCACGCTGACCAAAGCCGATCTCGCCGATGCGCGCGGCGATGCGGCGTTCGCGCTGCCCGTCAACGGTATCAGCAAGCCCGTGAAAGGCCTGTTCGGCTGGGTATTGCTGCATGTGACGAAAGTCACGCCAGGCATTTCGAAAAGCTTCGATCAGGTGAAGGATCAATTGCGCCAGGATCTGACGAAGCAATTGGCGATGGCGAAACTTATCGATGTGTCCAACGCCTATCAGGACGCAACGAGCGGCGGCGCATCGCTCACCGAAGCTGCGAAGAAAACGAACATGCATGCAAGCCATATCGCAGCCGTCGATCAAAACGGTCTCGCGCCAGATGGCAGCAAAACCGAAATAGCGGGCAATGCCGAATTGCTCGCGCAGGTCTTCAAGGCCGATGTGGGCGAGGAAGGCGATCCGTTCCAGACGCGCGACGGACATTTCTATGTCGTCAAGGTCGATGGCGTGACGCCGCAGAAACTGAAGCCGCTCGATGCCGTGCGCGCGGAGGCGACAGCGGAATGGACCGAGCAGGAAAAGCAAAAACAACTCGCCGCGAAAGCGAGTGCACTAGCCGCTCAAGTGAATGGCGGACAGAGCCTCGAAGCAGTCGCGAAATCGATCGGCGCGACGGTGCAGAAAAGTCCGGCGCTGCAACGCGAAAGCAATAACGATGTGTTCTCGCCCGCCCTGTTGCTCGCGATGTTCACGAAGCCCGTGGGCATCGCCGTCGCCGCGCCCGCAGGCAAAGGCGATGCGTATATCGTTGCACGCGCGACGGGCGTCATCCATCCGCAGCCGCCTGTGCAAAGCCCCGGCTTCCAGGCGGGCGCGCGCCAGCTCGACGCGATGACGGCCTCCGATCTCGTGGATTCCATCGCCTCCGCCGCGCGGCAGAAGCAAGGCGCGAAAATCTATCCCGCAATGGCCGACCGCGTGACCGGCGAGGGATCGTGAACACGCCATGGCGATCCTTCCCGATTTCGCCGCCTTCGCGGAACGATACGACGCCGGGCGGCCGGGCGTTCTTTACACGCGTCTCATCGCCGATCTCGAAACACCGGTTTCCGCGTTCCTGAAGCTCGGCGAAGGCCGCGACAATTCCCTTCTGTTCGAAAGCGTGCAAGGCGGCGAGACGCGCGGACGTTATTCGATCATCGCCATGAAGCCGGATCTCATCTGGCGTTGCCGCGACGGTCGCGCGGAGATCAATCGCAGCGCGCGTTCTGCGCCGGACAAATTCGTGGCTGCCGACATGAGCGACAAGCCGCTCGAATCCTTGCGTGCGCTCACGCGTGAAATCCGCATGGAATTGCCGCCCGATCTGCCGCCTATGGCGGTCGGCCTGTTCGGTTATCTCGGCTACGATATGGTGCGTCTGATCGAACGCCTCGCACCCGCGCAACCCGATGCGCTCAACCTGCCTGACGCCACGCTCATCCGGCCCACGATCACGGCGATCTTCGACAATGCGAAGGATGAGATCATTCTCGTGACGCCCGTGTGGCCCGAACATGGCGTCGATGCGCGCACGGCCTATGCGCGCGGCTGCGAGCGCCTGAACGATGCGATGAGCGATCTCGAACGGCCCGCGCCTGCACAAGCACCTGTCGCCGATTTTCCTACAAACATGGCGGTCGAATCCAATACGACGCATGACGAATATCTTCAGATCGTCGAGCGCGCGAAGGAGTACATCCGCGCGGGCGATATCTTTCAGGTCGTGCCGAGCCAGCGTTTCAGGCGGCCATTTCCATTGCCGCCCTTCTCGCTTTATCGCGCGTTGCGGCGGCTCAATCCCTCGCCGTTTCTCTATCACCTCGCCTTCCCGGGTTTTACGATTGTGGGTTCGTCGCCCGAAATACTCGTGCGGCTGCGCGACGGCATCGTGACGATCCGGCCCATCGCCGGCACGCGGCCACGCGGCAAGACGCAGGCGGATGATGCGGCACTCGCCGGCGAACTCATGGCCGATCCGAAGGAGCGCGCCGAACATCTCATGCTCGTCGATCTTGGCCGCAACGACGTGGGCCGCGTCGCGCAGATGGGCGCGGTGCACGTGACCGACAGTTTCTTCATAGAGCGCTATTCGCATGTGATGCATCTCGTCTCGAATGTGGAAGGCCGCATACGTGACGGGCTCGATGCCATCGACGCGCTCGCGGCCGGATTGCCGGCAGGCACGCTGTCCGGCGCGCCGAAAATCCGCGCGATGCAGATCATCGACGAATTCGAGAAAGAGAAACGCGGCGCGGTCTATGCGGGCGCAGTCGGCTATTTCGCCGCCGACGGTTCGATGGATACATGCATCGTGCTGCGCACCGCCGTCGTGAAAGACGGCACGATGTATGTGCAGGCGGGCGGCGGCGTCGTCGCCGACAGCGTGCCCGAAGCGGAATATCAAGAAACGATCAACAAGGCTCGTGCGCTCATGGCGTCTGCAGAAGAAGCGATTGCGCGCGCTTCCGCCGCCAAGCGCGGGCAGTGATTGCCGCTTTGCACGACAGTTCAGGACAGAACGGAATCACATAACACATTTGTCATGGCCCGCCGGAGTGCGGGCCACCCAGGTGAGGACAGGCACTGCGGCGAAGAACTTTCTCCGTCTTATTCTTTGAAAAAAGCGCAGACTTCAACTGGGTGGCCCGCACTCCGGCGGGCCATGACAATAAGTGCTATTTGGAATGTTTCTCGAACGCCTGAGCAATTGCTTTTTGCGCGTCTTTCTGAATTTGGCGCAGATGCTCCGCACTTTTGAAGCTCTCCGCGTAAATCTTATAGACGTCTTCCGTGCCTGACGGGCGCGCGGCGAACCAGCCGTTCTTCGCGATGACCTTTATACCGCCGATGGGTTCGTTGTTCCCCGGCGCGCGGCTTAGTTTCGTTTCGATAGGTTCGCCGCCCAATTCCTTCGCTTCGAATTGCTCCGGTGTCAGATTTTTGAGCACCTGTTTCTGCGTGGCGCTCGCGGGCGCATCGATACGTTCATAGAATGATTGTCCGAGATCGCTCGTGACGGATTTATAGTACTCATTCGGATTCTTGCCCGTGCGTGCGGTGATTTCAGCAGCAAGCAACCCAAGGATCAAGCCATCTTTGTCCGTCGTCCACACCGTTCCGTCGCGGCGCAAGAACGACGCGCCCGCGCTCTCCTCACCGCCGAAACCGAAAGAACCATCGATCAGGCCCGCGCTGAACCACTTGAAGCCCACGGGCACTTCGACAAGCTTGCGGCCCACTTTGGCTACTGCACGATCGATCATGCCGCTCGAAACAACCGTCTTGCCGATGGCACTGTCGCCACGCCATTGCGGCCTGTTCGCAGAAAGATAGGAAATCGCAGCCGCCAGATAATAATTCGGATTCATGAGACCGCTCGACGGACACACAATGCCGTGCCGATCCGCATCCGTATCATTGGCGAATGCGATATCGAATTTGTCGCGAATGCCGATAAGCCGCGCCATCGCGTAAGGAGAGGAGCAATCCATGCGGATTTTCCCATCCCAGTCGACCGTCATAAAGCGGAATGTCGGATCGACGGCATTGTTAACGACCTCGGCATTGATCTTGTACTTCTCGATGATCGGTTGCCAATAATGCACCGCCGCGCCGCCGAGCGGATCTATGCCGATATGCACGCCCGCACTGCGGATCGCCTCCATGTCCACGACATTTCCAAGATCAGCGACATAAGGCGTGACGTAATCATGCGCATGAATGCACGCGGATTTATGCGCGCCCTCATAGGGAATGCGCTTCACACCGGAAAGCTCATTTGCCAGAAATTCGTTTGCTCTCCTTTCAATTGCTCCCGTGATTCCGACATCGGCAGGCCCGCCATTCGGCGGATTATATTTGAAGCCGCCCTCATCCGGCGGGTTATGCGACGGCGAAATGACGATACCGTCTGCGAGACCTGTTTCGCGGCCTTTATTGTATGTGAGGATCGCATGCGAGATCACGGGCGTCGGCGTATAGCCGCCCGCCTCATCGATCATCGTTTCAATGCCATTGGCCGCGAAGACCTCAAGCGCGCTTGCGAATGCGGGCTCGGACAGCGCGTGCGTGTCCATGCCGAGAAACAGCGGTCCATCGATGCCCGCGCCTTTCCTGTATTCGCACACGGCCTGCGCGATCGCGAGGATATGTGACTCATTGAATGCGCTGGCAAAGGCTCCGCCACGATGTCCTGACGTGCCGAAGGCCACGCGTTGCGATGCCACCGTTACATCCGGTTTCAACGCGAAATAGGCCGTTATGAGGCGCGGCACGTTCACAAGCATTTCGGACATGGCGGGTCTGCCCGCCATCGGATTCACATTCTCTGCCATTGCGATTTCATCCAAGCACAATCTGTACGCGATGTTGCGCACCGTCATCCGCAAGCGGAATCAGCGCCTTTTTATCCGTCAGCATCTGCCCGTCAAGTTTCACGCCCAAGATGCCGCGGCACACGCCGAGCGGATTTTCGACCGCGATGTCGTAATGCGCCGTACGATAGCGGAACGAAATCTCGAAACCTGTCCAGAACCGCGGAATGCACGGATCGATGAGCAATTGTGCGCCCTGTAAGCGGAAGCCGAGCAGATATTCCACCGCTACGCGGTACATCGTTGCGGCCGAACCCGTGTACCACGTCCACCCACCGCGCCCGACATGCGGCGGCATCGAGTAAATATCGGCGCAGGCGACGTATGGTTCTACCTTGTAACGCAGCATCTCCGTGCGATTGTCGGAGTGCGTGATCGGGTTCAGCATCGACCACACCTCATGTGCCTTGTCGCCGTCGCCCTGCATCGCGAAAGCAAGCGCCGACCATGCGGCCGCATGCGTGTATTGTCCGCCATTCTCGCGGATGCCCGGCGGATAGCCCTTGATATAGCCCGGATCGTGCGCAGGATGATCGAAGGGCGGCGAGAAAAGAAGCGCAAGCTTCTCGTCGCGCTTTATGAGGTATTTATCAACCGCTTCCATGGCACGGGCAGCACGCGCGGGCTCCGCCGCGCCGGAAATAACGGCCCAGGATTGCGCGATGGCATCAATACGGCATTCGCTGTTGGAAACGGATCCCAGCGGCGTTCCATCGTCGAAATAGGCGCGGCGATACCAATCGCCATCCCATGCTTCCCGTTCGATGGACGACTTCAGCGCTTCTGCCTTTGTGCGCCACCCCTTCGCACGTTCGTCGCCGCGTCTGTCCGCAAGGTCTGCAAACGAATTGAGCGCGAGATAGAGGAACCAGCCGAGCCAAATGCTTTCGCCGCGTCCACCCTCGCCTATGCGATCCATGCCGTCATTCCAGTCGCCCGTGCCCATGAGAGCAATCCCATGCGGGCCGAGCCCGAGGCTCTGGTCGAGCGCAAGCGCACAATGTTCGAACAGACTCGCTTTCTTGTCCGACATGCCGGGCTGGAAGAATGCGTCGCGTTCATTGTCGCGCAACGCAGGCCCGTCAAGAAACGGAACCAATTCGTTCAGGACTGCGTCGTCGCCCGTGGCGTTCACATAATATGCCGTGCTGTAAACCAGCCAGCCGCGATCGTCCGACACACGCGTGCGGATTCCGCGACCGGATTCCGGCAACCACCAATGCTGTACATCGCCTTCCGCGAATTGCCTTCCCGCCGCGCGCAGCAAATGCGCGCGCGCAATATCGGGCCGCGAAGCGCAAAGCGACAACACATCCTGCAATTGATCGCGGAAGCCATAGGCGCCACTCGCCTGATAGAAACCCGTGCGCGCCCAAACGCGGCAGGAAAGCGCCTGATAAGGCAGCCAGCGGTTCACGAGAATATCGAGCGCGCGGTTCGGCGTTTTAACCTGCACGGCGCCAAAGACATCGCTCCATTGCTTCGTGACATCGGCGAACACCGCATCGAGATCGGCCTTGCGATATTTCTCTATGAGATTTGCCGCATCCTGCTTGTTCACGGCCTGACCAAGGAAGAAAACAATCTCGACGGTCCCAACCGCGCCAAGCTTCACTGGCGTTTGCAGCGCGCAGCACGGGTCGAGGCCTGCGCCCACGCGGCCGGACAAAACCGTTCCCGGATAAAGCCCGAGCGGGCGATCCAATCCGCCATCGCGGCCGATGAACTCCGCGCGATCCGCCGTCCATCGCGATTGGCGGCCGTTGAGATCGGCAAACGCCACGCGTTCGCCGAAATCATTGTGCCAGGGATTTTGCGCGAACATCGCGCCCGTTTGCGGATCGATCTCGGTGACAACGAACGGCGCGGTCGATACACGCGAAAAACCAAGCACCCATTCCACATAGGCCGTGATCGAAAGCCTGCGCTCGCGCCCCGATTGGTTCGCGATCTTCAGCCGCGCGATCTTGATAGAATCGCTCACCGGCACGAACTGCAGAAGCTCCAGCGCGATACCATGCGAGGCATGCTCGAAGCGCGTGTAACCCTGTCCGTGCCGTACCGTATATGTGGATGCTTTCTCACGAATAGGCGATGCCGTCGGGCACCACAATTCGCCCGTATCTTCATCGCGAATGTAAATCACCTCGCCCGGCGCATCGCCAACCGCATCGTTCGACCATGGCGTCAGTTTGTTCTGCTGGCTGTTGATCGACCATGTGAAACCGCCACCATCGGCAGATGCGGTGAAACCGAATTCCGGATTGGCGACAACATTCACCCATGGCGCGGGCGTGCGGTCGCCGCCTTCGAGAATTGTCACATATTCGGCGCCGTCTTGCGCAAAACCGCCGAGACCGTTGAAGAATTCCATCGCGGGCCGCGGTAAAGGAATTTCGGGCGCGCTCGACAAAGACGGACGGCGCGGCGGCGGCGCGACACCGGGTTTCAGATCGCGCGCACGATTGATTTGCTCGGCGAGGCTTCCACGCGACCCATGCAACACGGCGCGCGCACAAGACATAAGCAGGTCGCGCGTCTCGGACGGCACGAGATCGGCACGCAGCACGAACACATTACCCTTGATCTCATCGCTCGCCATATTGGGCATCGAGCGGTTCATGCGTACAAGCGTTTCGAGCGCCACTTGCAGGCCTTGCGCGTAGGACGAAGGCTGCTCGTTCAGGATCACGAGATCGACTGCGAGTTGCTTCAGCCGCCAATACTCATGCGCGCGCAGAAGTTGGCGCACGAGTTCGAGATCGTCATCGCCTTCCACGCGTACAAGCACGATGGGCAGATCGCCGGAAATACCTTGCGGCCACAATGTCGAAGCCTTGCGGAAACCACGTTTGATGACTTCCGCCGTCGGGCGTAGTGCGGGATCCGAATAAAGAATGTGATTGGCGAGACGCTGGAACAGATGCGCTTCGTCGGAACGAACACCGAGATGATGCAGCTGCATCTGTCCTTGAGTCCAGGCAAGCGTGGTCGCGCGTTCGAAAGCGTTAGGATCGTGATGCTTGTCCGCGAGATCGAGAATTTGATCGCGCGTGGCCGATGCCATCGTCCAGAACGCGACACGCGCGGTCGCACCACGCGGGATGCGCACGCGCACGCGCAGACTGAAAATCGGATCGAGCACTGGTCCCACCGTGTTGGAGAGCGGCCAGCCATCGGTGATCGCGATGGGCGTGCGCACGGTTTGTCCACGCCCCAGAAACCGTGCACGGTCGGTTTCGAATTGCACATCGCTTGCCGCTTCGCCTTCCACGACAACGAGATGCGCGGCCCAGATCTGCGGATCGGCGGATGAGCGCTGCCTGCGCGTGGCAAGGATCGCGTTCAATTGCGGCACGAATTCCGTTTCGATGAAAAGCTTGGAGAATACGGGATGTGAAACATCGTCTGACGGTCGTGCAAGGGCAAGTTCGGCATAAGATGTCAGTTCGATCTCGCGCGTGCGATTGCCATGATTGGTGATCGAGACGCGGCGCACTTCCGCATCGTCTTCCGGCGAGACGGCGACTTCCATAAGCGTTGTGAGAGAGCCATCATTACGCATGATCTCTGCGCGGTCTTCGGCGAATTTCACTTCGTATTCGTCAGGCTCGACGACACTGGGCTGATAGCCCGCGGACCATACATCGCCGCCGCGCACGTCGCGCAGGAAAACATACGAACCCCAATTGTCGCATGTCACATCTTCGCGCCAGCGTGTCACGGCAATATCGCGCCAGCGGCTATAGCCGGAGCCTGCCGCTGTCACCATCGCGGAATATTTGCCGTTCGAAAGCAAATGCGTACGCGGCACGCGCGAATGCGCTTCGGTATAGCGGCGCTCCACTTCCGGCACGAGCGAGGCGATTTCAGCGGCCTCCGTCGTGTGCGCGGGCGGCGGGCGTGCCACGGCCACATCGCGCGGCATGCGCTCCTGCAACAACAGCTCGGCCGCCTGCACGATAGGTTCGGCATGGAAACGCGCGCGCATCGCGCCGTCATGCAGCACATTGGCGATGCCGACGATGGTCATCGCCTGATGATGTGCCATATAGGCGCGCACGATAGCGAATTTCTGGCCCTCCGGCAGGCGCGCGCGCGTGTAATCGATGGCTTCGTACCAGCCATAAGCGCCACGCGCGCCGATTTCGGCGAGATGTTTGTAGTTGCGCGCAGCTGCCGTAGGATCGACCATTGCGGCAAGACCGCTTGCATAAGGCGCGATGACGACATTTTCGCTCAGGCCACGCTTGTAACCGAGATCGGGTACACCGAAACTTGAATATTGGTAAGTCTGTTCGATGTCTCGTGCATTATATTCTGATTCTGACATGCCCCATGGGATGTTCAGCTCGTTGCCATATTCCTCCTGCCTATGCACGATGAGGCGATTGGTTTGCTCAAGCAAACTGCCCGCAGGCGCGCGCATGACAAGCGACGGCATGAGATATTCGAACATCGAGCCGGACCAGGAGATAAGTCCGGATCCGCCGGCGATAGGCGTCAGCGTGCGGCCGAGCCGGAACCAATGCTTCGCAGGCAGATCGCCCTTCGCAATCGCGATGAAACTCGCAAGCCGTGCTTCGGACGCAAGCAGGTCGTAGAAATTGGAATCGAGATTGCCGTCCGAGCTGCGATAGCCGATGGAGAGAAGCTCGCGGTTCGGATCGAACAGGAATTTGAAATCCATCTCCTCGAACATCGCCTTGGAGCGTTCGTCGATCGTCTTGAGGCGATGGATGAGCAATTGCGCATTGCGCGCGGATTTCTCAAACGCCTCGAGAAGCGCCCCGAGATTTTCCTGCTGGGTGCCTTTCTCTCTGCGATGCTCCAGCACCTCAATCGCAGAGTCGCAGCATTGCATGAGATTTTCCGGAGAAAAAGCAGGCATACACAGCGCCACGATTTCGGAATCGTCGCCGATAAGGTTCGCCCATGGCATCAGGAAATCCACATCGCGGCGATGCGCCATGAGGCAGGCATGCAGCGCGTTCGCCCAGATCACTGTTTCTTCATGGCCTTCTTGCGCCTTGGCGAGATCGATAATTGCCTCCGCTTTCTGCATCAAAAGCGACAGGCGCTGAATCATGCGCACCGGATTGGCAGGCAGATTGTCGAGCAGCGCCGCAAAAGCATCTACCGCCATCGTCAATTGCGCAGGCGCGGTTGCATGGCCATTCTTGTGCTGCAGGGATTCACGCACGAGATCGAGATGGTCTTTGAGCCCGCAGGTCCATGAGGCAGCAACAATAGGGCCAGCCATGATCTCGCGGCACGCATTGCCGAGCGCGATGAGATTGCCTGCGAAATTGCCGCTATCGACGGACGATACATATTTCGGCTCGAGCGCGCGCAAATCGGCCGTCGCGTACCAATTGTAGAAATGGCCGCGAAAACGATCGAGCTTGTCGAGCGTCGCAAACGTCGCCTCTACGCGGTCGAGCACATCAAGCGTGCCGAGCCATCCGAAATCACGCGCGGCAACGGCCGACAATAGATAAAGTCCGATATTCGTGGGCGATGTGCGCCGCGCGACAATAGGCTTCGGGTCTTCCTGGAAATTGTCCGGCGGCAGCATATTGTCATCCGCCGTGACGAAGTCCTCGAAAAAGCGCCAGGTGCGGCGGGCGACGAGCCGCAATTCGCGCGCGTCGTCTTTTTCGAGTTCGAAATGCTCGGCGGCAGGTGCGGGCCAACTCGCCCAGCGCGCGACAACGGGTGAGAACATCCACATCGCGGCGAACGGCACGGAAATCTTCCAGCCGCCATGACCGGCGTAATACATGAGAAGTCCCACAAAAACGGCAAAGATCGCGCTCGCCACGATCTGCATTGCCAGGGTACGGCGATCGAACGGCTCGACTTCACTTGCTTGCGCCGCCGTCACCCATTCCAGCAATCTGCGGCGGGTCACCACGCGATAAAGCGTGCGTGCGACGGCATCGACAGTCATCCATGCCTGATGCGCAAGGAATGTAATGAGAAAGGCACTCTGCGTGAGACCAAGAGCGAGATCGCGTCCTACGCCGCGCCAATGGTTGCGCTGCGAAACTCCTACGCGTTGCGGCACGATACCGGCAATCGCTGGAATAAGCGGGGGTACTGCAATCGTGAGCACGATATAGGCGGTCCATGCTTCCGCCACATGGAACCGCATGAGCCAGCCCACAAGCAGCGCAAGCAATGCGGCCGGCGCGGACAGCGAGCGGCGCAGATTGTCGAGAAGCTTCCAGCGACCCATCAGCGGAATGGGCGTGCGATGCGAGCCGTCGCGCGTCGTACGGCCATGACCGAACACCCATGGCAGCAACTGCCAATCGCCGCGCACCCACCGATGCTGACGCGCCGCCGCCACATCATAACGCGACGGAAATTCCTCCACAACTTCGATGTCCGACGCGAGGCCCGCATGCGCGAAAATACCCTCTAGCAGATCGTGACTCAGCACCGTGTTGTCGGGAATGCGTTTTTTCAGCGTCTCTTCGAACACATCGACTTCGTAAATGCCCTTGCCGCAATAGGAGCCTTCTTCGAACAAATCCTGATACACATCCGACACGGCGAGCGCGTAAGGATCGAGACCGTTCGGGCCCGAAAACACGCGCTGGAAAAACGAACCACGGCGGCCGATAGGCAGCGAAGGCGTTACGCGTGGTTGCAGGATCGCATGTCCCTGCGTCACGAGACGGATTTCGGGATCAAAGCGCGGCTTGTTCAGCGGATGCGCCATCTTGCCGACAAGCCGCCGCGCAGCGCCGATGGGAAGCCGCGTATCGGCATCGAGCGTAATGACATAGCGCACATCGCGCGGCAGCATAGGCACGCGCCCGTTTA
>DATHQA010000112.1:0-3832 GCA_035483375.1 Rhizomicrobium sp.
TTTCGGCATGGGCAAGCGCAGCCAGCGCTTCTCGATGGTTGTCGATCATGGCGTGGTGAAGGAATTGAATGTGGAGGAGCCGGGCGCGTTTTCCGTCTCCAGCGCCGAACACGTTCTGAAACAGCTTTAATTGTTCGGGATCGCCGCGCGGGCAAGTGCGTCCGCGCGGTCGTTCTCCACATGGCCCGAATGGCCGCGCACCCAGCGCCATTGCACATCGTGGCGTTCGAGCGCTGTTTCCAACGCACGCCATAACGCGTCATTCTTCACGGGCTTTTTGTCGGCAGTTTTCCAGCCATTCGCTTTCCAGCGTGGCAGCCATTTCGTCACGCCATCCATCACGTAACGCGAATCCGTATGGATCGTGACGGTGGAGGGTTTGCGCAATGCGCTTAGCCCTTCGATGACGGCTTGAATCTCCATGCGATTGTTCGTTGTCGCAGGTTCTCCGCCGGAGATTTCGCGTTCATGTTCTCCGGAGCGCAAGATTGCCGCCCAGCCGCCCGGACCCGGATTTCCCGAACATGCGCCATCGGTGAAAATATTCACATGCGGCTTTGTCAAAGCCCATACTCCGCGGGGCTCTTCACTTTCATATGGAAGCGCAGACGTTTCGCGAAATCGCGCGGATCTTTCGGCCTTACAAAGGCGGTCGGATCGGGATTGAGCCAATCATAGAGTCGTGTCAGCAGAAAACGCAGCGCCGCACCGCGCGCGAGCGCGGGCAATGCATCCCGTTCTTCCTGCGTCAGCGCACGCTTACGTGTATAACCGCTGATAAGCGCTTTGCCCTTGGTGAGATTGTATGCGCCGTCAGTCTCGAAGCACCACGCATTGAGCATCACGGCGAGATCGTAGGCGAGTGCATCATTGCACGCGAAATAGAAATCTATCACGCCCGAGACCTGATCGTTCATCAACAGAACATTGTCGGGAAACAGATCGGCATGAATGATGCCGCTGGGCAATCCGCTCGGCCATTCGCGCGAAAGTCCGGCAAGCGCATCTTCGATGAGCGTGCGCAAACCCAATTGCACATCATTGGCCTTTTCGAGCGTGGCAGTGGCGAGCCTCTTCCAGCCTTCAAGGCCCAACGCGTTCGCGCGCGCGATAGCAAAGCCTTTGCCCGCTTCGTGCAGATCGGCGCAGGCCGCACCCGCCGCGGCACAATGGCCGACCTCCGGCCGCCGCAGCGAAAGTCCATCGAGGAAGGTGAGCAACGCCGCCGATTTGCCATTCACCTTCGTCCATTGCCGCCCATCGCGGGCGCGCATGGGCACGGGGCACGCCAGTCCCCCTGCGGCCAGATGCTCCATGAGGCCCAGGAAGAAGGGCAGATCCGGCTCATGCACGCGCTTCTCATAAAGCGTCAGAATGAACGCGCCGCGATCAGTCTGGAGGTAGAAGTTGGAATTCTCGACGCCCTCCGCGATGCCCTTGAAGCTCTTGGGCGCGCCGACATCGTAGTCGGCGAGCAGGGATTCCAGATCGTCGAAAGAGACTTCGGTGTAGACCGCCATGACCTGCTTGGCTACATTCCGGCGCCGCTTGACGCCCCGGGGAGGAGTCTGTCGCGGCGTCTCAAAAGTCAAGCCGAAGGAACAACATGGCCGACCCAGTTATCGGACAAAAACTTTTCCGCGCCGCAATATTGGCCGCTTTGCTGCCTGCACTCGCCGCCTGTTCGACTGCCAAGCATCTCGCGAAGTGCCCTTCGGCGGGCATTCTGGCGGACGCATCCCATATGGTCGTTTTCCGCGTGAACGCGCCGCACGATCCCTCCGGCGAGCTCTATACGGTGGACGTGGACAGCGTGAAGACCGATTGCAAGCTCAATGAGGATGCGCAGACCGCGACGTCGAGCCTCGACATCAATTTCCATGCGAACCGCACACCCGATGGCCAGCCTGCGCAATATCTCGTGCCTTATTTTGTCGCCGTGACGGGACCGGACGGACGCATCCTGCACAAGGAACGCTTCACCGTGATGGCGTCGTTTGAGGCCAATCAGGCCTCGGCGGCGTTCACCGACCATATCGGCGCTGCCATCATCAAGCCTGACCGTGGCAAGACCCCGCCGGATTATCAATTGCTCACGGGCCTGCAGCTTACGCAGGATCAGCTCGATTACAACCGCAAGATAGGCCGCTACGTCCCATGACTTCGTTGACGCGCGAGCTTTCGGCGCTCGCGGGTGCTGCCTTCGCTGCCGAAGGGTTGGATGCGGAGCTTGGCCGCGTGCAACCGGCGGACAGGCCAGATCTCGCGCAATTCCAATGCAATGGCGCGCTTGCAGCGGCGAAAGCGGCGAAGGCAAATCCGCGCGCGATTGCAGAGAAGATCGCCGCACGCCTGCGGGAAAATTCTGTCTTCGCGAAAGTGGAAATCGCGGGACCGGGCTTTATCAATTTCGATATCGCAGATGATGTATTGACGGCGCGTTTGCATGCGGCGAAGAACGAAACGCCTGCGCTCAGCAAAACGCTTGTCATCGATTTCGGCGGGCCGAATGTGGCCAAGCCCATGCATGTGGGCCATCTGCGCTCCGCGATCATCGGCGATTGTTTGCAGCGCCTGTTCCGCGCCAACGGTTGGCGCGTCGTAAGCGATGTTCATCTCGGCGATTGGGGGTTGCAGATGGGGCAACTCATCAGCGAGATCGGCCGGCGCGGCATCGCGCCCGTTTATTTCGATGCGAATTTCGACGGTCCGTACCCGGAGCAATCGCCGGTGACGATGGATGATCTTGAAGAGATTTATCCAGCCGCCGCGGCCGCGTGCAAAACCGATCCCGCGCGATTGGAAGAAGCACGCGCCGCAACGGCAGAATTGCAATCGGGCCGCGCCGGCTATCGCGCGTTATGGCAGCATTTCGTCGATGTATCCGAAAAGGGTCTCGCGCGCGAATACGACAGCCTCGGCGTGCATTTTGATTTGTGGAAAGGCGAGGCGAGCGTTGATGCGCTCGTGGCGCCGATGATCGACGATCTCAAAGCGCGTGGTTTTGCGGAAGAAAGCGAAGGCGCGCTTGTCGTTCGCGTGGGGGAAGCGAGCGACAAAAAGGAAATGCCGCCACTCATTCTGCTCAAATCCGACGGCGCAGTGCTTTACGGTACGACCGATCTTGCCACAATTGTCGATCGTGTGCGCGAGCAGAACCCAGATCTCATTCTCTATGTCGTCGATCAGCGCCAGCACACGCATTTCGAACAGGTGTTCCGCGTGGCGCGCAAAACCGGCCTCAACGGTCATGCCGAGCTTGAACATGCGGGCTTCGGCACAATGAACGGCGCGGATGGCAAACCGTTCAAGACGCGTGCGGGCGGTGTGATGAAACTTCACGACCTCATTGCGATGGTGACGGACGAAGCGAAGAAACGTCTCGCCGAGCAGGGCATCGGCGTGGATTATTCGGAGAGCGAACGGGCGGATATTGCACGGCAAGTCGGCCTCGCCACGCTCAAATTCGCAGATCTCTCGAACCATCGGCTGACCGATTACATTTTCGATCTCGCGCGCTTCTCGCGTTTCGAAGGCAAAACGGGGCCCTATCTGCAATATGCCGCCGTGCGCATCCAGTCGATCCTGCGTAAGGCGGCGGACGAGGGCTATATATCCTCTGCGCCGGCGGTGCATTCGGCAGAGGAACGTGTGCTCGCGCTGCGTCTGCTTGCGATGCCTGATGTATTCGAAGCTGCGGAGGCCAAACGCGCGCCGAATCTATTATGCGATTATGCGTTCGGCCTGGCGCAGGAATTCAGCCGTTTCTATTCCGAGCACCATATTCTTTCAGAAACCGACGCGGATTTGCGCGCCGCCCGGCTGGCGCTTT
>DATHQA010000113.1:0-4296 GCA_035483375.1 Rhizomicrobium sp.
AGCCTGCCGCTTCGGCGAAATCCTAGCGCGCCATAGCGCCTCGCACACATAGATGTTGCCGAGGCCCGCGATGATGCGCTGATCCAGCAGCGCGGATTTGATGGGCGTCTTCTTGCCCTTGAGCGCGTCTTTCAGAAACACAACATCGAAATCGCCGGACAGTGGCTCGACGCCCACATCCTTGAACAGTTTGTGCGCCTTGATCCTTTCCGTACCGATAAGTGTCATCAATCCGAAGCGCCTGTGATCGGTGAACACGATCATCGCGGGTGCGTCCGTCTCCATCACGACGTGATCGTGCTTGCCGCGGCCCGCGTCCTCCGGCGGCGCGTCGTAATAGAACGCGCCGAGCTTGCGGCGCGCGCCTTCCGCATAAACGCTCATGCGCCCGCTCATGCCCAAATGGATGACGAGTGTCTCGCCGCCGTCGAGATCGGCCATGATGTATTTCGCCCGCCGCCACAGGCGCAGCACTTTGCGCCGCGAAAGCCTGCCCGCGAAATCCTTCGGGAACGGCACGCGCAGATCGCCGCGCCGCGTTTCGACGCGCGTGAACCTGTGGCCTTCCAGCGCAGGCTTCAGGCCGGTCATCACGGTTTCGACTTCGGGTAGCTCGGGCATCGCGGATCAGGTATCAGGAATCGCAGCCGCACCCTATAGTGACCCCATGCCCAATACCCCATCCACCGCCAGTTTCGGTTTCCGCGACGTGCCCGAGGCGGAGAAGCAAACGCTTGTGCGCGGCGTCTTCTCGGCAGTGGCGCAGCGCTACGACCTCATGAACGATCTCATGAGCATGGGCGTGCATCGGCTGTGGAAGGACGCTTTCGTCGATTGGCTGAACCCGCAGGATGGCATGCGCGTGCTCGACGTGGCGGGCGGCACGGGCGACATCGCGATGCGCATCATGGCGCGCGCGAAGGCCGACGTCACCATTTGCGACATCAATCTCGCGATGCTGAGCGAAGGCACGAAACGCGAAGGCGCGGATGCGATCCGCTGGGTCTGCGGCAATGGCGAAGAATTGCCCTTTCCCGATTCAAGCATGGATGCCTATACGATTGCGTTCAGCATTCGCAATTTCACGCATATCGATAAAGCGCTTCGGGAGGCGCGGCGCGTGCTGAAACCCGGAGGGCGTTTTCTGTGTCTCGAATTCTCGCGCGTCGAAGCGCCCGTGCTCGACAAGCTTTACGATTATTATTCGTTCGCGGTGTTGCCGCGTCTTGGCGAGGCAGTGGCGGGCGAGGGCGATGCGTATCGCTATCTCGTCGAAAGCATTCGCCGCTTTCCGCCGCAAGCCGAATTCGCGAAGATGATCGAGAAGGCCGGTCTGTCGCAGGTGAAGTTTCGCAATATGACGGGCGGCATCGTGGCCATGCATTCGGCCTGGCGGATATGAATGCGGGAAATCTCATATCACCTCCCCCTTTGTGGGGAGGTCGACACAATGAGCACAGCGAATTGTGTCGGGTGGGGGGCGATTTCGACAGCGGCCCCCCACCCAGCTCGTTTCACTCGCCGACCTCCCCACGATGGGGGAGGTAAATATGTTGCGTTTGTTTTCCGACACGGGCCGCCTTCTGCATTCCGCTCGCATACTCGCAAAATACGACGCGTTGATACCGGCGGAATACACCGCTGCTTTGCCGTGGTGGGCGAAGACATTGCGCTGGTTGTTCGGCAGCCGCGCCACGGCCGAAGCCGGTTCGCCGGGAACGCGTCTCGCGCTGGCGCTTGAAAGCCTCGGGCCTGCTTACATCAAGTTGGGGCAAGTGCTCGCGACGCGGCCCGATCTTGTCGGCGATGATATCGCCGATGCGCTGCAGGGTTTGCAGGATCGTCTGCCGCCGTTCCCGACGGAAGCGGCAAAGCGCGTTGTCGCCGAAGCGCTCGGCAAACCTGTCGATGCAATGTTCGTCTCATTCTCGGATGCGGTGGCGGCGGCATCGATTGCGCAAGTCCATATGGCCGAAACGAATGATGCGCCGCCCGTCCGCGTGGCCGTGAAAGTGCTGCGCCCCGGCGTGGAGAAAGAATTCGCACGCGATGTTTCCGCTTTTGCGCTCGCCGCGCGCGTGGCGGAACGGTTTTCTGCAGAGGCGCGGCGCTTGCGCCCGATCGCGGTCGTGCAGACGCTTGCGGTGTCCGTCGCTCTCGAACTCGATCTGCGCATGGAGGCGGCGGGCGCATCCGAACTTGCGGAGCGCACGAAAACGGATGTGAATTTCCACGTACCCGCGGTCGATTGGCCGCGCACGGCGGAGCGCGTGCTGACAACCGAGTGGATCGACGGCATTTCGATCCGCGAGACTGCGAAACTTGCCGAAGCCGGTCACGATCCCAAGAGGCTTTCGCTACTCGTCATCCGCTCATTCCTGACGCAGTCCCTGCGCGACGGTTTCTTCCACGCCGACATGCATCCGGGCAATCTGTTCGTGGACGCGCAAGGCCGTCTCGTTGTCGTCGATTTCGGCATCATGGGACGTCTTTCGCCTGCGATGCGCCGCTTCATGGCGGAAACGCTTGCCGGATTTCTTGCGCGCGATTACCGCCGCATCGCAGAAGTGCATTTCACTTATGGTTTCGTACCTTCGCATCATTCCATCGACATGTTCGCGCAAGCCCTGCGTGCCATCGGTGAGCCGATCTTCGGGCGCATGTCGCGCGATGTTTCGATGGCGCGGCTGTTGCAGCAATTGTTTGAGACCACGCGCCGCTTCGACATGGAAGCGCAGCCGCAACTCGTGCTGTTGCAGAAGACGATGGTTGTGGTGGAGGGCGTGGCGCGCAACCTCGATCCCGATTTCGATATCTGGGAAGCCTCGCGGCCAGTCATCGAGGAATGGATGATCGCGCAGATCGGTCCCGAACGCACACTGCGCGATATGGGCGAGGGGTTCGGCGCGCTCGGCCGTCTCGCGCGCGACCTGCCGCAATTGCTGCGCAATGTGGAAATGGTTTCGAACATGCTCGCCGAAGGCGGCCTCAAGCTTCATCCCGATACCGCGCGCCAGATCGCCGAAACCGAAGCCGCACGCACGCGCAACATGCGTATTGCGGTGTGGGTTGCGATTGTCATGGCAGCTATTGCACTAACGATCGTAGCTATGAGAATGGTATAGGGGCTGTGGTTTTACCTATGAAAATACTGATCGACATTCCTGAGACTCAATTTCGTGAGCTAAAGCGCATCGCGAACGCCAGAAAACTTTCACATGCGAGCATCGTCCGTGAAGCGATTGCGGCATATATCTTCGTTCGTTCGCAAAAGAGCAGCGCGTTTGGTTCGTGGGATAATCGCAAAATCGACGGGTTAGAATATCAGCAGAAATTACGCTCCGAATGGTGAGGGAATTTCTTCCTCGTCTAATTACAACCTGATTGTCATGGCCCGCCGGAGTGCGGGCCACCCAGGTGATGACAGACTCTTTTACCCGCGTGAACACGCGGGCGATGGATGGCAGGGTCAAGCCCTGCCATGACGGGAAGAGTCAAACGACCTTGATCGTGCCGCCGTCGCAGGCGCGCGTGCCTTTGGCGTCCGTCACATAGACCTGCACATGCACGGTGTGATGCGACAAGTCAGGCGCATCGGGCACGCGCACATGCACGGAGCCGCCCTTCACTTGTTCGTTCGTCGCGAGCAATTTCTTGTAGCCCGTATCGCCTTCGCTTTTGGACTGCGTCAGCGTCATGACGACACGCACATCGGCGTTGGGCTTCAATCCGGCAATCGCGTTGCACGCAATCGCCATCTGCTCGCCCGGTGAAACCGACGGCACGCCCGCGCCGGAATCGATCTGCCGTCCGTCGATCTTGAGCAGCGAGCGAGAGAGGTTCTGTTGTGCGAAGGCAGGCGCAGCCGAAAGCATCCCCGCAGCCAGTATCGCAAGTCCGAGTATCCGCATCCCGTGCCTCACCTCGAAATCGATTCCAGTCTAGCGCGCCCAATCGTCTCGCGCGACAGGTAATAGAAGCGCGCGGCCATCGAGATGGCGGCCACGAAAAGTCCGAACAACAGCCCCATCCAGATGCCCACGCCCTTCAGGCCAAAGCCGAAGCCGAGCAGCAGGCAAGCCGGGAAGCCCGCCAGCCAATAGCTTGCCCCCGCTATCCACATCGGCGCGCGCGCATCTTTCAAGCCGCGTAAAGAAAGCGCGCCAACCACCTGCAATCCATCGAAAATCTGGAATGCCGCAGCTACGCCGAGGAACTTCACGGTGAGCGCAATGGCGTCCGAATTCGCGCCCGTATTGGCGAAATAGGCGCGTGCGATAGCCTGCGGAAAGGCGA
>DATHQA010000114.1:0-2202 GCA_035483375.1 Rhizomicrobium sp.
CAATCGGGCCGCCTCCGCAATCGCTTCCGTGAGCCTGCAGTCTGCTTCCTGAAACCGCAACCACCCCCGTTGCGCGTTGACCAGTAAATCAACTTCGCTACGCGCGATTGCTACCGCCCTCGGATATTCCGCCTCAGGCAATTGGCCGTAGCGCCTCCGTTAGCCGAGATCGGATGACTTCGATGGGGAAATTACTCTAGCGCAACATGTCCAGGAAATCGCCGCGGTGTCGGCGTCATGCGGTACTCGAAGCGACGGGATCTAATCTAAGATGAGAGCCGGCATATAGCGGCAATATCCTTGATGACGCGCGATTCGTGTGCAGTCAACGCGTCGGGAAAATGGGAGGGCACGCTCCATTACCCAAAATGTGAGCGAATAATGCAACAAATGACAAGGCACACATTGCAAAATGTTCAGAAAGAGTTCGCCGGAGCGCTGCGGCGGAGCGTTCAAAGTAAACATCATATTAAACGCAGCAGCAGGGCGAACTGTGCACCAACTGATGAAGTTAGGAAAGTCCTTCATTCACGGCGCGAAAGATATTTACGGAAGTCGCGCCGGCCTTTTCACCTCGCTTGGAATTGCTTGTGTGCTGATCGTACTTTCAATTTTTGCCATATGGGGAGAGTTCTCGACTAATCGGGCAGCGAACGCGGCGAAGCGATTCAGCGAGTTGAGCGACGCATTCGAACAAGCCCGTTTCGCTGTAGCAGCCGAAGAATCTCTGAACCGAAAGTATCGACTGCAGCCCAGCGCGGAGGTGCTTCGCCTGCATCACGATGCGGCTGCCTCTCTGTTAGAGGCGATGGAGCAGGCGCGGCGGTTAGATGAGTCCGCTGACCGCGCCCTGATCAGCGATGTACTTGCGATACACAAGGAATATCTGCTGGCAATCGACCGCATGTTCGCCGCGGTCGATGCTGGCGACCTTACCCGCGCCAATGAACTTGATCGGACCGAAGTTGACCCAAAATTTGACAACATGGAGGCGCGGGTTTTCGCGGCTTCCGCCGCACATCATACGGCGGCAGTGCAGCGTCTCGACGAACTAGCTCGTGTCCAAACAAGCGTCCTGGCCGTGACCCTTTGCGCGTTTGCAATAGGCATTGGATTGGTGATCGTCTTTGAATTCATTGTCCGCGCCCAAAAGCGCCGCGAAGACGATGCGAACGAGCGCGTCCGCCGCAGTGAGAATCATTTTCGCGCATTGGCGGGCCAGCAATACGAGCAATTCAACGCCGCGGTGAACAACATGCCTGTCGGTTTTTGTATGGTCGACGATGCGCAGAAGCTTGTCGCGACCAATAAACGTTTTGGAGAAATATATCGTTTGCCGCCTCAGATGCTTCTTCCGGGAACGCCACTACGAACATCGTTGGAATACCGCGCAACGAACGATTCCGGCAACGATCTTGGCCCCGGTTTCGTGGAGCAGCAGCTAGCGGCAGCCCGAGCGCGCCAGCCGTGGCATAGGACTGGGGCAACGCGGGATGGGAGAACCATTTCTGTCTTGCACCAGCCTCTTGCCGGTGGCGCCTCTTTGTCGACTCACGAGGACATCACGGTGCGCCGCCAGGCGGAGGCGCAGATCGCGCGCATGGCGCATTACGACACACTTACCGATTTACCGAACCGTGTTCTGTTCCGGGAACATCTCGTCAAGGCACTCGAAGACGTCGGTGGCAAGAAACTCGCCGTGCTGTGCATCGATCTTGATCGTTTCAAGACAGTCAACGACACGCTCGGTCATCCGATCGGTGATGCTCTGTTACGGGCGGTTGGCGATCGATTGCAGTCTTCGGCGAGGCCGACCGATCTCGTCGCGCGGCTCGGCGGCGACGAATTCGCCATCGTGCAGGCCGGAACCGAGCAGCCGTTTGGCGCCACCGCGCTTGCGACGCGCCTTATCGCCGAGATCGCTAAGCCGTTCGGGCTTGAGGGCCATCAGGTGGTGATCGGCGCTAGCGTTGGTATTTCGATTGCGCCCAACGACGCAAGCGATCCGGACAAGCTTCTCAAAAACGCTGACATGGCTCTTTATCGTGCGAAAAACGACGGTCGCGACTCGTGGCGATTTTTTGAGCCGGACATGGATGCCAGAATGCAGGCGCGCAGGGCCATGGAGATTGATCTGCGCCGAGCGCTCGCGGTGGGGGAATTTGAGGTCTATTACCAGCCGCTCATCACGCTCAAGACCGA
>DATHQA010000115.1:0-3717 GCA_035483375.1 Rhizomicrobium sp.
CGTCGAATTGTAGAACGGCACATTGGCCGAAATGCCCGCAAACGCGCTGCCGTTATTGCCCGTGGCCGAAGTGAACGCGTATAGAATTTCACTGAAGCCATGCGGGCCGGAGTTGTTGAGCGCGGCAATGCCCACGGGCAATACCGCCGCCAGCGCCGTGAAGCCCAGGATCGAAAGCGGCAATATGAGAATAGCCAATATCGCCATTTTCACTTCCTTGGATTCGAGCTTCTTGCCCAGATATTCCGGCGTGCGCCCGACCATGAGGCCCGCCACGAACATCGCGATGACGACGAACAGCAGCATGCCGTAAAGCCCGGAGCCCACGCCGCCGAAAATGATCTCGCCAAGCTGGATATTGATCATCGGAACCATTCCGCCGAGCGGCATGAAACTGTCATGCATCGCGATCACTGCGCCGCAGGAGGCATCCGTCGTGATCGTTGCGAACAGCGCGGTATCGGCGATGCCGAAACGCACCTCCTTGCCTTCCATATTGCCGCCGGCCTGTAGCGGCGTGACCGACTGATCGACATGCATCCCGGCCAACGCAGGATTGGGTTGCGATTCCGCCCAATACGCCGTCGCCGTGCCCGCGAGAAACAGAAAGCCCATCACCGCGAACACCGCCCAACCCTGTTTCTGATCGCCGACCATACGGCCGAACAGATTCGTCAGCGCCGCGCCAAGCGAGAAGATCAGGATGATCTGCACGAAATTGGTCAGCGCATTTGGATTTTCGAATGGATGCGCGGAGTTGGCGTTGAAGAAGCCGCCGCCGTTCGTGCCCAGCATTTTGATGACTTCCTGCGAAGCCACCGGCCCCTGCGCGATGATCTGTTTGGCGCCTTCCAGTGTCGTGGCCGTCGTGTAGGCCAGCAGATTCTGCGGCATGCCCTGCCAGATGAAGAAAAGGCCCACCACAATCGAGATGGGCAGCAAGATGTAGAGGACACAGCGGGTCATATCGACCCAGAAATTTCCAAGCGACTTTGCGGAGCGGCGCGCGAATCCGCGAACAAGGGCGACGGCGAGCGCGATGCCGGTCGCTGCCGAGACGAAATTGTGGACGGTGAGTCCTGCCATCTCGACCAGATAGCCATAAGTCGTTTCGGGGACGTAGGATTGCCAATTGGTGTTCGTGACAAAGCTGATCGACGTGTTGAAGGCGAGATCCGTGCTGACGCCGGCGTAATGCTGCGGATTGAACGGCAGCACGCCCTGCATCCGCTGCAGCAAATAGAGAACCGCAAAGCCCGCAAAGCTGAAAAGCAGCATGGCGATCGTGTAAACGGTCCAGTGCTGGTCATCGTCCTCGCGCACGCCGCACAGCGCATAGATGACGCGCTCTATGGGGTGCAGGATCGGGGAAAGGAATGTGCGCTCGCCGCTGAACACCCGCGTCATGTAGCCGCCAAGCAGCGGGGTGAGCGCGATGATGATGACCGAATAAAACGCGATCTGAATCCAACCGTTCATGGTCATGAGTGTGTGCCTTTAGAAACGTTCGGGACGAATGAGCGCGTAAACGAGATAGACAAGGATGCCGGCTGTCGCCAGCGCGCCGAGCGCGTAATCGAAGATCATATGTGCCTCTTAGAGTCTGTCGCAGGCATAGGTGTAGGCGATGCCGATCGCGAAAAGGGCGAAGCCGCCGATGAGGAAAACTGCGTCAAGCATGATGCTCTCCATTTTCGGTGCAAAGAATGGGGAACTAGGCATATAAAATCGATGGCGCGTGTTGCGCTGCATCAATATAGGAAAAATATAGAGGCGGTTCTGGAGTTGTTGCGTTGAGAGCGTTGATGCATCCAGCCCTCGGTGTCGTGGCCCGCCGGAGTGCGGGCCATCCGGTTGAAACCTATGTTTTATTCAAAGAATTAAACGGGGAAATTCCTTCGTCATGGCGCTTGTGTCACCTGGGTGGCCCGCACTAGGCGGGCCATGACAAGTGAGTTTCGCACTTTCACAAATCGCTTTACGCCGCGTCCGGCGAGGGCTGCTGCAGGTAAAACCGGCCCCAGAGGCGGCGGCTGAAATGCCGGAAACGATCGAGATAGAGATAAACCACCGGCGTCGTGTAAAGCGTCAGCAACTGGCTCACGAGCAAGCCGCCGACGATGGAAATACCCAACGGCTGGCGCAGTTCTGCGCCGTCGCCCGTGATAAGCGCAAGCGGTAGGGCGCCCAGCATCGCGGCCAGCGTCGTCATCATGATCGGGCGGAAGCGCAGCAGGCTCGCGCGATAGATCGCTTCGCGCGGTGTCATGCCGTGTTCGCGTTCCGCCACCAATGCGAAATCGATCATCATGATCGCGTTCTTCTTCACGATGCCTATGAGAAGAATCACGCCGATAAGCGCGATGAGGCTGAACTCCGATCCGAATATAAGAAGCGCCAGAACCGCGCCCACGCCCGCTGACGGCAATGTCGAAAGAATGGTCAGCGGATGGATGTAGCTCTCATAGAGAATGCCCAGCACGATATAGACCGCGACAATCGCCGCCAGGATCAACAGCGGCTCGCTGCTCAGCGAATCCTGGAAGATTTTCGCGGTGCCCGCGAAACTGCCCTGCACGGAAATCGGCACATGGATCTGCGCCATGGTGCGCTGGATCGCGGCAATCGCAGTGCCGAGCGATTCATTGGCGGGCAAGTTGAACGAGAAGGTCGTCGCGACGAACGGGCCTTGATGGTTCACGGCAAGCGGCGTGTTGCCGGGGCCAAACGAGGTGAACGCCGAAAGCGGCACCATCGTTTCCGCACTCGTGCTCACCGATGCGCCCGTCGATGCCCCGCCGCGCGCGCTGTTGGTGAGCTGGTTGAGCGCCTGATTGCGCACGGCATCTGCCGCGACTGCCGCGGCCGTTGGTGCCGATGTCGGCGAAACGATCGTCGTGCCCGCAACCGCGCCCGTCGCTTGCGTGCCGCTGACCGAACCGCCGGACGTGCTGACGTAAACCTCTTTCAGCGTTTCGGGGCTCTGCCAGAAATTCGGCGCGACCTCCATCACCACGTGATATTGATTGAGATCTTCATATATCGTGGAAACCTGCCGCTGCCCGAACGCGTCGTATAATGTGTTGTCGATCTGCGAGGCGTTGATGCCGAGCCGCGAGGCCGTGGCGCGGTCGATCTTCAAATCGACTTCAAGGCCCTTGTCCTGCTGATCGGAATTCACGTCTTCGAGTTCGGGCACGTTCTGCAACGCATCCGTGATCTTCGGCATCCAGGTGTTGAGTTCGTCGAGCGTATCGGCCTGGATCGTATATTGATATTGCGCGAAACCCTGGCGGCCACCCGCGCGCACATCCTGCGTGCCTTGCAGGAATAATCGTGCGCCCGCGACGGTGGCGAGTTTCGGGCGTAAACGGTCGATCACTTCGTCGATCGTGGCGCTGCGTTCGGACAGCGGTTTCAGCGACACGAACACATTGCCGGAATTGGTTTGCCCCGCGCCGGGCCCCCCGCCGCCGCCCGTGAAGCCCACGACATTCTCCACATCGGGATCGGCATGCATGATTTTCACGAATTGCGTGAACTTGCCTTCCATCGACTGGAACGAAATGCTCTGGTCCGCGCGGATGCCGCCGAACATATGGCCCGTGTCTTCGTTCGGGAAGAAGCCCTTCGGCACGATAATGTAGAGATACACATTCAGGCATATCGTGATGAGCAGGATGAACATGATCGTGCCGGGATTGGCGAGCGCCCATT
>DATHQA010000116.1:0-9245 GCA_035483375.1 Rhizomicrobium sp.
AAGCATTGGCTATTGTCGGAAACGCCGGGATTCCAGGGTGGGACCGGAACGCTCACAGGCCCCGTTCCGCCCGAATCGCCCGCTGCCGCGAACAGCGTAATCGCATTGATAAAGACGTAGTAATTCTCCTCCGTTTCATAATGAAGATAGTTGCCGCCGAAGCTGAAATTAAGAGGACCGGTGAAGTGGGATTCAACACGGAATTCCTGACTTAATTGCCATGCATGTTCGTCCGAGAGGTCTTCAGCGACGAGACGGTCGGCACAGCCGAGCTGTGGGTCGCAGAATGATCCATCCGGCCTGATAATCATAAGCGGATCGGTCGGATCGTAGTTGAAGAGATGCGGCGAGGACGCGAACCGATTGTAATCCTCGGCGGACCATAGCCGATCCTGATTGAATCCCGTCTGCGAAACGAAAGTGATCTCGGGCGTCATGTTATAATTCATGTTGAATTCGAGCGTGTCGTTTTTCGCTTTGTAAGTTGGATCAAGCGTCGATTCGATTACGCGCAAATTTCGCGATTGCGTCATGCTGGCATATGGATTCGTATCGCGCGAAATTGTGGAGAAATAAAAATCCGCTGCGAGGTAAGGCAGTGAGTAGCCATTCGGCACTTCGAATGCATCGGGCGAATAGAGCGAAGTCGGCAGGCAACCCTGGCTGAGATAGGAGCGTTTCGCATCGAACCCGTTATCGCCCATAGATATGCCGTCGACCGACGCAGGTCCCTCATCGGTTTTGCAAAGCTGTTTGCTCGAACGCAAGCGATTGTCATCTTCGCTGAAATGTTCCCATACGAAATTCGCCTGCAATGCTTCAATGGGCTTCCAGCTCATTGAAAAGCGTCCGGACCATAGATCGCGGCCGTCAATAGGCCTGTCCGTGATTTCGTTGAAGCTATAGCCGTCGCGCTTCGTCCATTCGCCGGCGAAGCGCATATCGAGACGATCATCAATGATGGGGATGTTGAGCATCCCTTCCATGCGCCGATTGTTGTAATTGCCGATATCTGCGGAAACCATACTTTCGAATTGATCGCTCGGCTTGGCCGTCACAATGTTGACGACACCCGCGGTCGCATTGCGGCCATAGAGAGTACCCTGCGGTCCACGCAGCACTTCGGCCTGAGAGAGATCGTAGAATTCCTGCTCGAAGAAATGGTTGCGGATGAATGGAATATCGTTCAGCGCAACGGCAACGGCCGGATCGGTCGTCACAGAAATCGCTTGCGTACCGATACCGCGGATTTGGATATTGTAACCCGTAAAATTCGTTTTTGAGAAAGTGAGGTTCGGCACTTCTTTCACAAGATCGGGGCCACCCGCAATTTGCCGTGTCGTCAATTGTTCCTGGCTCAACGCGGTGATCGAGATTGGTATGCTTTGCACATCACCGCCGATCTTCGAGGACGTGACGGTCACGGTTTCGAGAGCAGCGCCTGTGGCAGCAGGCGCATTTGCGGCGGCCAGATCGACGGTGTCGGATTCGCGCGCGTTTTCCGCATGCGAATCGCTGCGCACGATGCCGACCATGCCCGATGAATGGCGGTGCATCGAAAATCCGGTTCCCGCGAGAATGTGTTCGAGCGCATCGTCGGCGGACAACTCGCCCCTCACGCCCGCGGTGTGAATACCTTTGAGTTCTGCGGTCGGATACATCAAAGCAACGCCGGATTCCCTCATGAAATCGTCGAGCGCGGTTTTGAGATCGCCGCCCGGCACGTTGAAGGTCGTCGCATAGGCGGCCGAAGCGGCCACGGACGTGAAACATATAATCGTATATTTCAAATAGTGCCGCTTGATCATTACGTCCCCCTGCTTGCGGCTTCTGTCCGCCGCTTTGATCCGATTTCTTTCGCCGCCACTTCCGTCAGCGCGAAATTACGATTGCGTCTCCGCGTTTTTCGACGCGAAGCCCGAGAACTTCCTTGGCCACTTCGGTGAAGGCATTCACGTCCGTCGTGGGAAGCGTCGCGCCGAAAGTCAATTTCGCCGCCGCGGAATCGGCGATTACGAGCTTCTCATGATTGTAGCGGTTGAGTTCGGCGGCGGCCTGCGCGAGCGTCGCATTCTCGAACACGAGCACGCCGCGCCGCCATTCAAGCGCGTTTTTGATCGCGGTCTGTGAGGATTTTTTGACGGCGATGCTATCGCCATTCGCAACCGCGACTTCGCCGGGCGACAAGATTGTAGGCTTTGCCTGATCGGCGGATTCGAACCCTGCGCGGCCTTCCATGACGCCGATTTCGAGCTTCGTGGAATCGCGGCGGATGAAGAACTTCGTGCCGAGATCGGTTACACGGCTGTCACCGACAAGCACGACAAACGGGCGCGCTGCATTGTGCGTGACCTGGAAATAGGCTTCGCCCTTATCGAGGATAACCTTCCGTTCCTGCGCGTCGTCCGACACACGGATCGTTGTATCGGTGTTGAGTTCGATCTTCGTACGATCGTCGAGCGCAAGCGTTTCGTGACCGCCGACGGTCGTCGCATAGGTCGTATAGTTCTCGCGCGACAAGTAGGCTTTGGTGCCCCACCCTATCGCCGCAATCACCGCCAGCGCCGCGACGACGCCGAATATTTTCTTGCCAATCATGCGGCTTCGCGATGCCGTTTCGCCGATATCGGCGGAACGCAACACGGAAAGACGTTCGCTGCGATCCCATGCCGCCTGCACGCGCAGGAATTCCACGCGATGATCGGCGGATGTATTCAACCATGCATCGAATTGCGTGCGGTCTTCATCGCTCCAATCGCCGCTGTCATGCTGCTCAAGCCAGGCCGCCGCATGTCTCTTGATGTCGTCTGCAACGCCGCTCATTGTTCGCCCCGGAAATCCGCGCGCTCGCCGTAAAGCACATCGGCCAACATCCACATCGCGCTTGCGAGATATTCTTTCACCGTGTGCTCGCCGATGCCCATGCGCTGCGCGATCTCGCTGCGCGAAAGCCCTTCGACACGGCGCAGAAGCAATGCCTCCCGGCAACGCGGCGCCAGGCGATCAAGCGCGCCTTGCAAACGGCGCAATTCATCGCGCGCGATTGCACTGCGCTCCGGCCCCGGCTCGTCATGCGCAACATCGAGCGCATCGAGATCGGCCACGGATTCGATGGAGACGACATTCTCCTGTCTCGCGCGCGTGATGAGCAGATTGCGCGCCGTCGTGAAGACGAAGGATTTCGTGTTGTCGGGAAATTCCTTCTGCGCGGCTTGGTACACGCGCACATAGATATCGTGCAGCAGATCGCGGATATCGGGCTTGCTGCGCCAATTGTGATGCAGGTATTGCACGAGCACGGCCTCCAGCGGCAGCACCTTGCGCACGAACCACAGATCGACATCGGATGCGGCGCCCGCATCCGGCCGTTCCTGGTTTGCGATGTCCTTGCCCTTTTCCACGCCCTTGCCTCTTCGGCGGCCCGCCAGAGTTTAGGCCTATATCGAGTGAGACTCGGCTGCGTTTTGCTTGGGGGGGATTGGCAGGAATTGTTTTGTCGGGCCCGCGCTTTAAAACAAAATTGCGGCGCGGCGCATCCGCCCGCAGATTGGCAGGCGGCCAGAATCCGCTTATGCCTTGGGCGCGTCCGTCTTTCGGGGGTTCATGAGCATCCAGCTTTTCGTCGCGGACAAGGCGTTGCGCGTGCTCATGAAGCGGCGCTTCCGCAATAAACCCGAGATCATGGAACTGCGCGCAATCATGGCCGGTTTCGCGCGGCGTCCGGCGGGCGTGCCTGCGGGTGTTGCGATCTCGCATATCGAGCTTGGCGATGTGCCGACCGAATTGCTGCGCAGCGAAGACGCGAATGATCGCGCCGCGCTTCTATATATCCATGGTGGCGGGTTCGTGGGCGGCACACCCGTCAATCATCGCGCACTGACGGGGCGGCTCGCCGATCAGATCGGCATTCCGGTTTACGCCGTGGATTACAGGCTCGCGCCGGAACATCCGTTTCCCGCAGGCCTCGACGATGCGGTGGCGGCTTATCGCGGATTGCTCGACAAAGGCATTGCGCCGGGCGCGATTGTGGTTGGCGGAGATTCCGCAGGCGGCAATCTCACGCTGACGATGGCGTTGAAGCTGAAGGCGCTGGGCCTGCCCATGCCCGCAACACTTGTGTGCCTTTCGCCCGTCACCAATCTCGTCGAAGCGCCGCCCTCGCACACGGTGAATGCGCAAAGCGATGCGATGTTCGAAGGCCGCATGTTCGATACGGTGCTCGCCGCCTATTGCCCGAATGACAATCCCTCCAATCCGTTCATCTCGCCTTTGTATGGCGATGTCGCGGGATTGCCGCCGACGCTTATCCAATGCTCCGAGATCGAAATGCTGCGCGACGACAGCGTGATGATGGCGGACAGGTTGCGTGCCGCAGGCGTGACCGTCGTGCTTGAGACATGGCCGCGCGTGTTCCACGTCTGGCAGGTCGTGCCGCAATTCCTGCCCGAGGCGCGGCGCGCCATCGAGCGCATTGTGGCGTTTGTGAATCTCCACCTGAAAGCGTGAGGCAGTAATGCGCGAATTGCTGACGATGTTCCTCACCGTGTTCGTCGCCGAACTGGGCGACAAGACGCAAATCGCGACGATGCTGTTCGCGTCGGAAGGAAAGACGCCGCCGCTTCTCGTGTTTGCGGCTTCCGCCTGCGCGCTTGTGCTCGGCACGGCGCTTGCGGTGACGCTCGGCGCGCTCGGCAGCCGCTATCTCGAATCCATTCCGCTGAAGCTCATCGCGGGAATCGGCTTCATCGCCATCGGCGCCTTCACGATCGTGCAGTATTATCGTGGGGCGTGATTATTCTGCAGCTTCAACAAAAGGTTTGATACGCGCCACTTGCGGCGCGATGCGACGTTTGGCTTCCAGCGTGTCGTAAGCATTCTGCAGACGCAGGAAATATCCTTCCGACAGATTGAAATAGCGGCAAAGTCTGAGGTCTGTATCGGCGGTGATGTCGCGCGCGCCCTTCACGATGGCATGGATGCGATTGGCAGGAACGCCAATGGCCGCAGCCAATGCATTCTGGCTGATGCTGATATGATCCAGGAACTCCTCGCGCAAGATTTCGCCGGGATGCGGATTATGCAGCGTTTTCATCGCCTGCTCCGTTCAATGATAATCCACGATCTCGACATCGCTCGCTTCGCCATCCTTCCAGCGGAAACAAACTCGCCATTGATCGTTGATCCGAATGCTGAACTGCCCTTTGCGGCTGCCTTTCAGCGCTTCAAGCCTGTTGCCGGGCGGATTGCGCAGGTCCGTGACCGTCAGTGCCGCATCAAGCTGGCGCAATTTCCGCAATGCGCGATCCTGCATATCGGCCGGAAATCTCCGGCTCGCGATCCCCCGCCAGATTCCCTCAGTTTCCCGACAGGAAAACGACCGGATCATGGACGGACCATAGCATGATACGCGGTATGTATCAAGTATCTTTCAGCGATAAACCAGACTCATTGTTTCGGCGACGCAGGCAGGCCGGTTCTGACCTTCGATTTCGATCGTTATTTCGCTGATGATCTGCATGCCGCCTGCGCGCGGTTCGACAGACAGCACCTTCGCGCGCGCCCGCACGCGGCTTCCCACCGGCACCATATTCGTGAAGCGCACCTTGTTCGAGCCGTAATTGATGCCGCGCGTGACGCCCTCGATATGCAGGAAGTTCCCCGTGAGCCACGGAATGAGCGAAAGCGTGAGATAGCCATGCGCGATGGTCTTGCCGCCGGGCAATTCCTTTGCCGCGCGCGCGACATCGATATGGATCCACTGATGATCGCCCGTTGCGTCGGCGAACGTGTTGATGCGCTCCTGCGTGATCTCCACCCAATCCGAAATGCCCGTTTCGGTGCCTGCGAGTGTATGCAGATCTTCGAATGTCGTGTTGATGGTCATCTGGCCTCTCCCGATAATGGCTCATTGGCGAATTGGCGGACTTGCGTTTCGAGGTCGTGCAGCGGCCCATCGGCCACACCCAGTTCCTCGAGATGGCGCACGGTGCGGTAGAGATAATCGCGATTGGTGCCGAGAATACCTTCGGCCACCGCCATGCGGCGCGCGATTTCCGTTTGATCGAGCGTATTCTCGTAGCGAGGATGGGCGCGATTGATGACGAAGGTGAGCGCGCGAGATGGCCCAACGCCTTCGATATCGAGATCGACCCAACGCGGCGTGTAAGCGCCGGAAAGCATCTCGCGGAACCACAATATCTTCAATTCGCTTTCGACTTGGTCGGCGGCGATGCGATGCGCGACACCGATGGCTTCGCCGCCTTCATCCAGCGCAAGCATAAGACCCGGATGCTGCTCCGACCCGCGTCCGATACTTAGCGTCAGGCAGAACGCGCGATGAAAACCATGCGCGGTCGCGCGCCTGCTGCCCGCGACATTGATTGCGGGATTCCACATGAGCGAGCCATAGGCGAACACCCACACATCGCTGCCCGGCGCGACCGTTTCGCAGAATGCTTTCAACGAAGCCGCACGTTCCTCTTCCGACAGGAACGGAAACGAGCCCTGCTTTGCGATCTCTTCGGCATAGCGGCGCACGCGGGCATCGTTGAAATGCTCGCGGCGCAGCAATCCATCCGGCGGCACGACCGGCGTCGGTTCTTCTTCGGCGCTCGCGTCAGACAATGCGGGACTCGCGGTTTCCCCAATAACGGTCGCGGATGAGCCGCTTATAGAGCTTGCCCGTGGGATGACGCGGCAGCTCCCGCTCGAAATCGACCGTACGCGGACATTTGAGCGGGGAAAGCCGCGCGCGGCAATAGGCGATGAGTTCGACGGCGAGCGCCTCGTCCGCATCGGCCCAATCCGCGGGCTGCACGACGGCCTTCACTTCCTCGCCGAATTCCTCGTTCGGCACTCCGATGACGGCGACATCGGCCACGCGCGGATGATCGATGAGCACATTCTCGGTTTCCTGCGGATAGATGTTCACGCCGCCCGAGATGATCATGAATGCCTTGCGGTCGGTGAGATAGAGATAGCCTTCCCCATCGAGGCGGCCGACATCGCCAAGCGTAGACCATTCGGAATGGGCGGGATGGCGCGATTCCGCCGTCTTCTTCGGGTCATTATGATATTCGAAATGCGACATGCCGCCGAAATAGATCGTGCCTTCTTCGCCGATGGGCAATTCATTGCCTTCATCGTCGCAGATATGGATTTCGCTGATGAGCGATTTGCCGACCGTGCCGGGATGCGAAAGCCACGCAGCACTATCGACATGGCAGAAGCCGTTTCCTTCGGTGCCCGCATAATATTCATGCAGCACGGGGCCCCACCATTCGATCATGCGGCGTTTGACTTCGATGGGGCATGGGGCGGCCGCATGGATCGCGCATTTGAGCGAGGACACGTCGTATTTCTCGCGCGTCTCTTCCGGCATCTTCAGCATGCGCACGAACATCGTGGGCACGAACTGGCCTGCGTTGACTTTATATTTCTCGATATATTTGAGCGTCTCTTCGGGATCGAAATGCTCCATCACGATCACGGTGCCGCCGAGGCGTTGCACCGACATCGAATAGCGCAAAGGGGCTGCGTGATAGAGCGGCGCGGGCGAAAGATAGATCGTCTCTTCGTTCATGCCGAACAACATCATCACAAGCGGCATCAGCGCGTTCGGCGCGTCGATAGGCATGCCCGAAAGCGGGCCGCGAACGCCTTTCGGCCGCCCAGTCGTGCCGGAGGAATAGAGCATGTCCGCGCCGGAGGTTTGATCTCCAATCGGCATCGCAGGCATCGCGACGGCCGCGGCTTCATAACTTTCAAAGCCCGGTACGGTACCGCCGAGCATGAGAAGCTTCACACCTTCGATAAGCGGCGCAGCTTCGCTCGCGGTTTTCGCAAGCGTGTGCGAGGCGATGAGAATTTTCGCGCCGCAATCCTTCACGATATAGGCCACCTCGCCTGCCGTGAGCCGCGAGGAGATGCACGTGTAATAAAGCCCCGCGCGCTGCGCCGCCCAGCAGATGTCGAGAAAGCGCGCATTGTTCTCCGAGAAGATCGCGATGCAGTCATCCGTCTTCAAACCCATCCCACGAAACAATTGCGCGCCCTGGTTCGAGCGGTCGTCGAGTTCGCGATACGTCACCGTCTCGCCTGACCCCGCCATGACGAGGGCAGGCTTGTCCGGCAGGCGCGCGGCATGGAGCGACGGATGCATGATGTTTCCTGATCGTATGTCAGTGTTTTACGGGATGCACGCGCGCGGCGCAAAGTCAGCGCGAAAACCGCGCATCCAGCCGGGCGAGGATTTCGTCCTGCGCGAAACCGAGCGCGGAAAGCCTGCCGGTGCGCGAGAGCACGGCGAGCCCGATAAGCGCGGAGGCGATGAGCACCACGTCGCCCTGCGCCTCCCGGCTGTCGGCGGGATTGCCCGTCGCGTCGGACAGCGTTTTGAGCGCTACAATGAGGCGGCCATTGAACAGCCGAGCGGCGTCGGGCGCATCACCACTCGAAAGCGCGGATGGCGCGGCAGCAATGGTCTCCGTCCGGTCGAGCAGCGCGAGCGCCGCCGCGACGGCCGCCCCCAGCCTGCCCTTGCTGCCGGCATTGCCCGCGGCATCCCGCATGGCGCGCGAGACGGCGGCAAGGTCTTCGGCGGCCAGCGCCAGAAGCAATTCGTCCTTGTTGCGGAAATAGCCGTAAAGCGCGGCAGGCGCGTAGCCCGCCTCTGCCGCCACGCCGCGCAGAGACAGGGCTCGGGCTCCATCCCGCACACCGACGCGCCTCGCCGCGTTGAGGATCGAGGCACGCGTCGCGTTATGTTCTTCGGCTCTGCGCCTGGCGCGGTTGTTGCCCGTTTCGCTCATCGCCTCAAAGTAAGCGATTCGCGCGAAAGCGCAGCCCCGCGAAGTGCCCGGCGTGTTTCACACGCCTATTTGTTTATCAGGGCGCAACGCGCCGGGCGGTTCGCGTCAGGCTGCGAGGCCAAGAAAGATATCAACCCTTGATGCGCTGGTTCTTGTAAGCCTGAACGGCCGCGTTGAACTCGCCGCCGACCTTTTCCTTCTGGCGCTGGTTCTCGGCGATGGCCGACTCGGCCTGCTTGGCGACGTAGGGATCGAACTCGATCTTCATCTTGTGGGCCTTGGCCTTCTGCGCATCGAGATCGGCGACGACGCAGTTCTGGTAATCGTCCGACTGCTTGATGAAATTCACCACGTCGTCATGCATGGTCTTCATCTGGTCGTCGCTGGCGGTGGCGCCGTCGATAGCCGCCGGCGGAATGGGCGCGGTGCATGCCG
>DATHQA010000117.1:0-8752 GCA_035483375.1 Rhizomicrobium sp.
TGGACTTCGACGCCGCCTTTGCCTTCATGACGCGCACGGCGCTGCTGGCGGCCAAGATGGATCATCATCCCGAATGGTTCAATGTCTACAAGACCGTAGACGTGACGCTTTCCACACATGACGCGGGCGGCGTCACCGAAAACGATATCGCGATGGCGAAGGCGATGGAGGACTACGTCTCGAAGCGATAGGTCTCGCCGTCACGTTTGATATGTCCCGCGGTGGGCGCCGCGAAATGCGTGCCGATGACGAGCACCTGCCTGTCGGCGAATTCGCCGAGGAATTTTTTGCGCATTTCGGTCGCCTTGCCGCGATCCACATCGAAAGTGGGCGCCCAATCGGGCCGCGCCATCTGACAGGGATGATGCATCACGTCACCCGTGATGATCGCGGTTTCGCCGTTGGACTCGATCACGACGCTCACATGGCCGGGCGTATGGCCCGGCGTCGGCATGAACCTGATCTCCGGCGAAACGCGATGATCCATTTCCACCAATTGCGTGAGGCCGGCCTCGAACAGCGGCGCAACGGAATCGTCCAGGATGCGGATCTGCTCCTCGTTCGATTCGCTCAGCCAATGCTCATATTCCGCCTTGCCGATAAGATATTTCGCGTTGGGAAAGGTTGGTACGAATTTCCCGTCTTCGAGCATTGTGTTCCAGCCGACATGATCGACATGCAGATGCGTGCAGATAACGGCGTTCACGCTTTCGCGCGGCCAACCCGCATCGGCCAAATGTTGCAGGAACGGCGTTTGCAGCGCATTGCCGCGCGTGAAGAGGCGCGGCTTGTTGTTGCCGACGCAGGTGTCCACGACAAGCCGCAATCCCGGTGCTTCCACGAGTAGTGCATGGATGGATAGAACGAGGGCATCTTCAAATGTCACGAAATGCGGATAGAGCCACGGAATTTCCTTCAGCGCCTCGGGCTTTGCTTCCGCGATGAAGGGGTATTTCGTGCTGTACCGCACGGGAATTTCCATCTCGACAACGCGCGTGACATTCACGTTACCGATTTGCCAGCTCAGCATCGCTAGAGCCTTTTCGCGTTCTTGACGAGATCGTCCACGACCGCGGGATCGGCCAGTGTGGATGTGTCGCCGAGATTGGACATGTCGCCTTCCGCGATCTTGCGCAGGATACGTCGCATGATCTTGCCGGAGCGCGTTTTGGGAAGGCCCGGCGCGAATTGGATTACATCGGGTTTCGCAATCGGTGAAATCTCCTTGGCGACCCATTGCTGCAATTCGAGCGCGAGCGCATCGGATGGCGCAGTGTCGGCCTTCAATGTGACGAACGCATAAATGCCCTGGCCCTTGATGTCATGCGGCATGCCGACAACGGCGGCTTCCGCGACATGATGATTTCCGACTAGCGCGGATTCCACTTCCGCGGTGCCGAGGCGATGGCCTGATACGTTTATTACATCGTCCACGCGGCCTGTGATCCAGTAATAACCGTCTTCGTCGCGGCGGCAGCCATCACCCGTGAAATATTTGCCGCGATAGGTTTTGAAATAGGTGTCGATGAAGCGCTGATGATCGCCATAGACCGTGCGCATCTGGCCGGGCCAGCTTTCGGTGAGCACGAGATTGCCGCTCGCGGCACCCTCCAGCACCTTGCCATCGGCATCCACAAGCTGCGGCACGATGCCGAACAGCGGCTTCGTCGCGGACCCAGGCTTGAGGTCGGTCGCGCCCGGCAATGGGGAAATCAGAATCCCGCCCGTCTCCGTTTGCCACCATGTATCGACGATGGGGCAACGTCCGTCGCCGATGACGCGATGATACCAAAGCCACGCTTCGGGATTGATCGGTTCGCCCACACTGCCGAGCAGGCGGAGGCTCGCGCGCGAGGTTTTCTTCACGGGCGCTTCGCCTTCGCGCATGAGCGCGCGGATTGCAGTGGGCGCGGTGTAGAATGTGTTGACCTTATGCTTGTCGATCACCTCCCAGAAACGCGAGGTCGTGGGATAATTCGGCACGCCTTCGAACATGAGTGTCGTTGCGCCGTTCGCAAGCGGACCGTAAACGATGTAGCTATGGCCCGTTACCCAACCGACATCGGCCGTGCACCAATAGATATCGCCGTCGCGATAATCGAACACGGCTTCGTGCGTGTATGCGGCATATAGAATATAGCCGCCGCTTGTGTGCAGCACGCCTTTGGGTTTCCCCGTCGAACCGCTTGTGTAAAGGATGAACAGTGGATCTTCTGCGTTCATCTCTTCGGGCGCGCAGTCATCGGACGCTGTGGCAACCGCATGGTGATACCAGACATCGCGATGGCTATGCATCTGTACGGTTGCGCCCGTGCGCCGCACGACGATAACAGTTTTCACATCAGGGCATTGGGTGAGCGCAAGATCGGTATTCATTTTTAGCGGGATCGGCTTGCCGCCGCGCACACCTTCATCCGCCGTGATGACGACGGTGCTTGCGCAATCCTTGATGCGTCCGGCGAGGCTGTCCGGCGAAAAGCCCGCGAACACGATGGAATGCACAGCCCCGATGCGCGCGCAGGCAAGCATCGCATAGGCCGCTTCGGGGATCATCGGCAGATAGATCGTCACGCGGTCGCCGCGTTCGACGCCCTGGCCCTTCAGCACATTGGCGAAGCGGCACACCTCGCGATGCAGTTCCTCGTAGGTGATATGGCGCGATTGCGAGGGATCGTCGCCTTCCCAGATGATCGCAGTCTGCTTCGCGCGCGCGGGCAGATGACGGTCGATACAATTGATGCAGACGTTCAGCGTGCCATCCTCGAACCATTTGATGGACAGATTGTCCGGATCCCACGAAACGTTCTTCACCTTCGTGAACGGCTTCAACCAGTCGATGCGCTGTGCCTGATCGCGCCAGAAGCCTTCGGGATCGCTAAGCGATTGCGCGTACATCGCATCATATTTCTCGTAGGTAATGCGCGTGCGTTTGCGCCATTCTTCGGAGACGGGGATGAGCACATCGGACATGGCGTTCCTCTAGATCGTATCGTTATCGGCGCCCGGCCGCGGTGGATCGCGGCGGATGGAGGAGGGCGTCTGAGAGAATTTCACTGGCGGCTTCATCGCGCGCCACGCGCCTTCGGTCGGATGTTCGCGCAGCGCGAAGAAATTGACCGCCTCGAGATGCGGGTCGCTCAGTACTTCGTCCATCGTATTGGCGCGCATGATAGGCACGCGATTTTCCTCGCCAAGCCTCAGCCATTCCTCCGTGGTGCGCGTCAGCGCCGCTTCGCGCAGCATTTCGTAATAGACGCCCACGCGTTCGCGCGGCGGCGCATTCGCGAAACGCTCATTCTCGTAGAAATTGGGAATGCCGCCGAGTTCGAGGAACTTCGCCGCAATCGCGCGGCTGTAAGGCTGCATCGCGATATGGCCGTCTTTCGTCTTGAGCGGTTTGCGGTCCGGCGCAAGCGCGGGCGTATGGCCGACATGGGATTTCGGCGGCTCGAACGTCGCGCCATAAAGATGTTCGGCGAACAGGAAGCTTGTGAAACTCTCGAACATGGGAATTTCCACAAATTGGCCTTCGCCCGTGCGCTCGCGATGGAACAGCGCGGCCAGCACCGCATAAACCGCGTGCAGACCGGAAACCTTGTCTGCGAGGAAACTCGGCAACAGCCGCATTTCCTCATTCTTGTCCACGCGCGTCAGCAGATCGGTTGCGCCCGCCGCCGCCTGCACGAGATCGTCAAACGCCTGCCGTCCGGCATAAGGCCCATCGGACCCATAACCCACGCAATGCGCATAGACGATGGAGGGATTGAGCTTCGTCACATCGTCATAACCAAAGCCAAGCCGCGCAATCGCATCGGCGCGCACATTGTGAATAAACACATGCGCGCTCGGTATCAGCGCGCGCAATTTCGCGCGACCTTCCTCGCTTTTGAGATCGAGCGTCACGGAACGCTTGTTGCGGTTCAGCGCCATATAGACCGAGCCCATATCGGCATTAGCGGCATATTTGCCGCTATGGCGCTGGCGGTCGCCCTCCGGCCCCTCGACCTTGATGATGTCCGCGCCGAGATCGCCCAAAGTCTGCGTGGCATAGGGGCCGAAAATAAATTCCGTCAGGTCGATGACCGTTATGCCGGCCAGCGGCCCGCGATTTTCCGTCATGGTTGGGTTCCAATTGCGATTGGCCCAATGGTGCTATGATGCCGCGTCATTCCGCAAGGCGCGCCATGCAACTTCATCTGTCTTCCTGGCCGGAGATCGAGGCCTATCTAACCCGCTCGAAAGCCATTCTGATTCCCATCGGCTCGACGGAGCAGCACGGGCCGAACGGCTTGCTCGGCACCGACGCGCTGTGCCCGGAGATCATCGCCGCGCGCGCGGGCGCGCAGGCCGATATCCTCGTGGGGCCGACATTCAATGTGGGGCAGGCGCAGCATCACATGGCGTTTCCGGGCACCATCACGCTGCGCCCCTCCACGATGATCGCGGCGATGACGGATTGGGCGCAGAGCCTCGCGCGGCATGGTTTCGAACGCATCTACTGGTTCAACGGTCATGGCGGCAATATCGCCACGATCAATGCGGCGTTTTCGGAAATCTATCACGGCGTCACGTTTGACCGCGCGGGCGCGAACCGGCCGCCGCTGCGTTGTATGCTGCGCAATTGGTGGGAATTGCCGGGCGTGATGGATGTGTGCCGCCAATTGTTTCCCGTGGGCGAGGGCAGCCATGCCACGCCCTCCGAAGTGTCGGTGACGTATTTTGCGTATCCGCAGGCGCAGAAGCGCGTGGAGATGTCGCCCAAGATCGCGCCCAACGGCCCCATTTACGACGCGGAGGATTATCGCAGGCGCTTTCCCGATGGCCGCATCGGTTCCGATCCCTCGCAGGCCACGCCGGAAGCGGGTGAGAAGATTGTTGCCGCCGCGGTCAAAGGCGTGATCGCGGAGTTTCAGCGGTTTGCGGCGTCGTAACAAGTGCTTTGATAATTGACGAACGATTGATCAGGGCACCGTTACTTCTTTCTGTTCTTAGATTGGCGCGATTGAGAGAACTTTACCTTTTCCAAAATGATACTTGGAGAATCGTTGACATAAATTTCGTGATCTTCGCCTGCGGCACGAATAATGGATCTGCCCTCAGTATCCGGCTCAATCGTTATGACCTGATCCATGTTCACATAAACCGGGTATCCGGCGTGGTTCGTGCATTTTATCAAGGTAGCCATTCTGCAGCGCTCCGAATCTGTTGAACAAGGGTGATGATATAGACAAGCAAGCTTTCGATGATGCTTGAATCCTTTAACTCACAGGTCCATTATTCAAAAAATCCCAGGGGCGCTCTTCGGAGCTGAGATCGCAATCATGCGAGTCCCTTTGAACCTGATCCGGTTAGAACCGGCGTAGGGAGAGGCCGAATGAACAAACCTATCCTCAATCCGAAATCGATTGCGATTACACAGGGGCCGCTGCCCGGCTCGCGCAAAGTATTCGTGGAAGGCGTGCCGTTCCGCGAAGTGGCGCTTTCGGGCGGCGAGTCGGCATTGCGCCTCTACGATACATCCGGTCCGTACACGGATGATTCCGCGCATATCGATATCGAGAAGGGATTGTCCGCACGCCGCAGCGAATGGATTGCCGCGCGCGGCGATGTGGAAGAATACGAAGGCCGCGCCCGCAAGCCTCAGGACGATGGGCTGAAAGCAGGCGAGCTTCTTTCCGTGCCGCAATTCGACCGCGCAGGCCGCAAACCACTGCGCGCGAAAGCGGGCAAGAACGTCACGCAGCTTCATTATGCGCGTTCGGGCATCATCACCGAGGAAATGAAATTTGTCGCGGCGCGCGAAAATCTTGGCCGCTCCGCGCTTGCAGACGGCAATTCGTTTGGCGCGAATATCCCGAACGAAATCACGCCGGAATTCGTGCGCAGCGAAATCGCGCGCGGCCGCGCGATTATTCCCGCGAACATCAATCATCCTGAAACCGAGCCGATGATTATCGGCCGCAATTTCCTCACCAAGGTGAATGCGAATATCGGCAATTCCATCGTCACGAGCGGTGCGGCGGAAGAAGTGGAGAAACTCGTCTGGTCGATCCGCTGGGGCGCAGACACGGTGATGGATTTGTCCACGGGCCGCCACATCCGTACGATCCGCGAATGGATCATCCGCAATTCGCCCGTGCCCATCGGCACCGTGCCGATCTATCAGGCGCTGGAGAAAGTGGGTGGTGTCGCCGAAGAACTCACCTGGGAGATTTATCGCGACACGCTCATCGAGCAATGCGAGCAGGGCGTGGATTATTTCACCGTGCATGCGGGCGTGCGGCTGGCGCATATTCCGCTGACCGCCGAACGCGTGACGGGCATTGTGAGCCGCGGCGGTTCGATCCTTGCCAAATGGTGCCTTGCGCATCATCGCGAGAATTTCCTCTACACGCATTTCGAAGAGATTTGCGAATTGCTCGCGCAATACGATGTGTCGTTTTCGCTCGGTGATGGTTTGCGCCCCGGCTCCACGGCGGATGCGAACGATGCCGCGCAATTCGCCGAACTCGAAACGCTTGGTGAGCTGAACAAGATCGCGCAACGCCGCGATGTGCAGGTGATGATCGAAGGCCCCGGCCATGTGCCGATGCACAAGATCAAGGAAAATATGGATCGCCAATTGGCGGCGTGCGAGGAGGCGCCGTTCTACACGCTCGGCCCCCTCGTGACCGATGTGGCGCCCGGCTACGATCACATCACAAGCGCGATTGGCGCGGCGATGATCGGCTGGTTCGGCACGGCGATGCTTTGCTACGTCACGCCGAAAGAGCATTTGGGATTGCCGGATCGCGACGACGTGAAAGCGGGCGTCATCGCCTATCGCATTGCGGCACATGCGGCGGACCTCGCGAAAGGCCATCCGGCTGCGCGCATCTGGGATGATGCGATGAGCAAGGCGCGTTTCGAATTCCGCTGGCGCGATCAATTCGCGCTCGCGCTCGACCCCGAAACCGCACAGGCCTATCACGACGAAACGCTGCCCGCGGATGGCGCGAAGGTGGCGCATTTCTGCTCGATGTGCGGGCCGAAATTCTGCTCGATGAAAATCTCGCAGGAAGTCCGCGATGCCGCGCGCGGAAACAACGACAGCATGTCCACCGCCGAAATCCGCGCGGCCATGGCGAAAAAGGCGGAGGAATTTCGCGAACACGGCGGAGAGATTTATTTGCCGAAGAACGCGGCGGAATAGCCATGCCGGAAATTCAATCGTCGAAAGCCGCGCTTCTGCTGATGGATTTTCAGCAAGCCATCGTCGGCATGCTCGGAGACCCAGGCGCGGCTCTTCTGGAACGTGCCGTGCAAGCGCGAGAGGCGGCGCGCGCAGCCGGAATGGCTGTGATGCATGTGCGCGTGGCGTTCAGCGACGCCGACTACGCCGCTGTTCCCTCTCGCAACAAAAGCTTTGCGGCTCTTTCCGGCCGTCGTTTCCTCACCGATGGAAGCCCCGAGGCGGCGATCCGCTCAGCATTGAGCCCGGCTCCGGACGAAGAGGTGTTCACGAAGAAACGCGTAGGCGCGTTCAGCACCACGCAGCTGCAATCGCGGCTGCAGGCGTGGGGCATCGATACGCTGGTGTTATCCGGCATTAGCACCAGCGGTGTTGTACTTTCGACATTGCGTGACGCAGCAGACCATGATTATCGCCTTTTCGTGCTGGCCGATTGCTGTGCTGATCCCGACGCGGAAGTGCACCGCGTGCTGACAGAGAAAGTGTTTCCCCGTCAGGCCGACGTGATTCAACTGACGGATTTTTTAAAGTTATTGCAAAGCTGAAGCAGACTTTCTTTTTTCCGCAGAGATCGTGTAAAAGCCCGTGTTCACTAAACGCAGGAGGCGATCATGCGCAACAAAGACAGGGATTTCAGCTTTTGAGTCGATGAGTAAACGTCGGAGGGGCTTTCAACAGCGAGACGCACGTAAAGCGCGGTCATCGCATTGTTCATGGCGACAAAGAATTGATCGAAAAGCTGGGCCGTAACGATCCGCGCCCTTGCGAGTCGGGTAGGCGATTTAAGAAATGCTGCATCGAACGCGATAGCTTTTGTTGATCGCAAGAATTATTTCCGCGATTGAACGTGCGCCTCGCCTGAGCAATCGGGCGAGGCGTTGCTACCTCAATCCCCGCTGCCCCGAGACCGCATTGTAGATCAGCAGCACGACAATCGCGCCGATGATGGCCACGAACATCGAGGTGAGGTTGAACGCGAATGAGTCGAAATTCATTAAATGCTGAAAGATCAGCCCGCCGACAATCGCACCCACGAGCCCCAGCGCCGTATTGACGAAAAATCCCTCGCCGCGCCGGTTGACGATCCGCGACGCGATGAAACCCGTGATCAGTCCGAAAAAGATCCAGCCCAATATCGACATTGTTCAACCCCCTGAATGACCTTGCGCAAGAAATGGGAATGCGCTCCCGCTCTTGCAAGGCCAGCCCTAATCCATTGTAACGACAACCTTTCCCTGCGCTTTGCGGTCGGCGAGCATGCGGATGGCTTCGCCTGCGCGGGCCAGCGGGAAGCGCGCGGAGATATGCGGGCGCAGCTTTCCTTCCGCGATCCAGCGCATGAGTTCGGCCAGATGCTCCTGATTGCGTTTGGGATCGCGCGCGGTGAACGCGCCCCAGAACACGCCGACCAAACTGCAACTCTTAAGCAGCGTGAGGTTCAGCGGCACGCGCGGAATTTCGCCCGCGGCAAACCCGATGACGAGGTAGCGCCCATCCCAGTTCATTGCGCGTATGGCAGGT
>DATHQA010000118.1:0-3831 GCA_035483375.1 Rhizomicrobium sp.
ACGCCAAAACCATCGCGACATCGGTGAAGAAGCAATAGAGCGGGGCTAGGGTCTCGTGCCCGCAATTCAAGGACTTGATCGCGAATTTTATTCGGCGTCTCTTGCGCCACCCCGGAGCATGATCTGATTGGATCATGCTCCGGATTCATCAATTGTCGCGCAATCTGACGCGAACCGCTTCGCACTTCGCGGGATTGCGCTCTAGCAACGGAGACGACCCATGGCTTTCACGATTTACGACGCTTCGATTACACCCATGATCCGCATGCTCGAAAACCTGTCGAAGATCATCGACAAGGCGATCACGCAGGCCAAACAGAAAGACGTTCCACCGAGCGAGTTGTTCGATGCGAAACTCGCGCCCGATATGCGGACGTTTCCGTTTCAGATCCAATCGGCATCCGACACGTCGAAGGGCTGCGCCGCGCGGCTTGCGGGTCTCACGCCGCCTTCAATGCCCGATACCGAAACGACGCTGCCGGAATTGCAGGCGCGCATCGGGAAGACGGTCGATTTCCTCAAGACCATCACGCGCGAACAGGTTGAAGGCGCTGAGGATCGCGAAGTCGTGCTCAAATTCCCGAGCGGCGAAATGAAATTCACGGGCCGCGATTACGTCACGGGTTTTGCGCTGCCGAATTTCTATTTCCATGTGACGACCGCTTACGCGATCCTGCGTCACAAGGGCATCGAGATCGGCAAGATGGATTTTCTCGGCGGCGTGTGATTACGCGCATAAAAAAGGGCCGGAGAATCTCCGGCCCTTCTCATTTGAATCACTGACCGTCGGGATAACCACCGCGATCATCCGGTCCGGGACCATTGTCGCCCTGTGGCGGCGGTCCGTTGCGGCCATTGTAACCGCCATTTTGACCGCCGTTTTGGCCGCCGCGCGGGTGGCTGTACCAGCCCGGATGCCAGTAGCCATTTTCCCAATAACCGGGATGCCAACGCCCGCGGCCATAGCCATTATTGTAGCCGTTGCCGTAATAGCCTCGGCCATAATAGCCATCGGGGTAGTAGACGCAGCCCGACAGCGCCGTCACGGCCGCTATCGCACATAATGCGAATGCAAGTTTCTTCATAGGCAATCTCCTTTGAGGAGGCGCCCCTATGAAGAAACGCGTGACGCGGGGTTTGGATGCCTAGTTGAGCAACCCGAACAAATCGAGATGGAACGGCAAATCCAGATAGCCCGCGATGCCGAGAACGAAACCCAGCGCCGCAAACACCCATGCGATGGCAATCACCGCGAAGATATCGGTCAGCGCGGCGACGGCTGATAATGCAAGCGCTACGGACAACACAGCGTCCATCGCATCGAATTGTTTGTGCTGTTCGTCGAGCGATTCGTAACGCACTTCTTGTCCCTTCGCCTTCGCCATCAATTCCGGGGTTTCTTTTTTGTAATGATCGATCTTGCCGGACACAATGGCGGAAGCCGCATCGCCCTGTGGCAGAAGCTTCAGCTCGATGGCAAGGTTTTCGTCCATATGCTGCTTGATGCGTGTCGCCTGATACTGATTCCAGCTATCGACCGCATCGGCCTTGGCGAGCGCCATTTGCTGCACGATGTTGGTGTCCTTCACTTTCGACACTTCCATGAACACCGAGATGATGACGACCGTGATGGCCACCATCGCGTTGAGCTTCTCGTTCTTGCTGTGCGTTTCGACTTCCAAGGCAGGCTCCGATGTTTCCGTTGAATGGAATTTGTTTTCAATCAGCCCCATCCGTCATTGTCCGGTCCTGAGCTTTTTGCGAAGGGTCCGGGCAATCCATTTTCCTTTTTCGAAAATTGGATCACCCGGACAAGCCGGGTGATGACGAAAAAGGGGTAGGTCAATTCAGGTCTGTAGCCCATGCGAAATTCCGGCGAAAGCTTTATCGTGCGCGCCGGGTAAGCGCCAAGAGGAGAAAATCATGAATTGGGGAGCAATCGCCGCGCATTTCTTTTCGGGTGCGTTTCTTGCCAATTCCATACCGCATATCGTCCACGGCATTTCCGGCAGCCGTTTCCAGTCGCCATTCGCGCGCCCACCGGGCATCGGCGAATCTTCGGCCATCGTCAATGTGCTGTGGGGCGCGTTCAATCTCGCTGTCGGCTATCTGCTCATCATGCATTTCGGATTCGAGCCGATTGCAGCGGGCATAGGCGCGCTCGTGCTGGCGCTGTGGCTTGCGCATCATTTCGGAAGAGTCAGGAACAAAAGCGCTTAACCGTCATGGCAGGGCTAGACCCTGCCATCCATCGCGTTCGCGTCTGCGAACGCAAATGAATCAACTCGGCGCGCGGACACACGCCGGATGGATGGGCGGCTCAAGGCCGCCCATGACGGACTGTTGTTTGCCCCAATCTTACTGGTGATCCGGCGGAGGCATGTCCGGCGGCGGCGGCGGCGGAGCGGATTGCTCCATGCCGTGGCTGTTCATAGTCGCATCGTCGGCAGGCGTGAACGCGCCAAGCGTGCACACCGATTTCGTCTCGATGGCGCGGATGACCTGGAAATTGCCGCAGACTTGGTCCGGAGGCGTCGGCATATAAACGAAGCCGTTGACCAGCAAGCCCTGGCAATCGCTGGCAAGCGTGTTGCGCCAGACCTTATGGTCTTTCATGTAGAACAGGATCGTATGTTGATCCACCGTCTTGGTGTGATCGATCAGAATGGTTTTGAGACAGACATTGCCGGACGACGAAACCGTCGCCGTCTGGGCATGGGCCGATGCGACGGCCAAACCCGTCAACGCTGCCGCTATTGCGATTTTCCTCATGATTTTCATCCTTTCCTGCGCCCCATACCTTCTTTGGTCCGGTTCCCTTGTGGGAACGTTCTCACCTTCAACCTAGTTGCCGCGAGCTGGTGCGTCCTGACTGTAAGGATGCATTTCCGCATCCGTCGGTGGTCCTTGGCTCGGGTCGATATCGTCGTCGGACGTGTCGCGGCCGTTTGCATCGATATGAGCCTCCTGCGGCGCGCTATCGGGCGCACTGGCCTGCGCAGGCGGCGGCGTATCGGGCGGCGCGACTTCCTGAATTTCGGTATCATCCTGCGATGACGAAGGCGGCGAATTGGTCGAGGTCCCAAGCGCGCGCGGCGGCTGTTTCGCCTCCATCTGGCTTAGTTTCACTTCGAGCGATTGCAGCTTCGGATCGGGATTGCTCTCGTCGAGCACGCGCGTGCGCTCCAGACAGGAATCGACCTGATCGGGCGGCAAGCTATCGGCGCTGCAATCATGCAGCACGGAGGCAGCGGAATCGGGCGCAGGCGCTGCATAGGCGGCTCCCGCCACGAGCATGGCGGCGATGGAAAGAGATGCGGTACGCGACATCGAAACCTCAAGGGCCAAAGCGCTTCGGGCCCGATTCTAACCTATTTCGGTCCCGATTGTGACGTGATTAGGCGCTTCCACATGAACGCAGGCTGAACCTTGACTTGGGCCGCGAGCCCGGATGATGGTCCGGCCGGTTGATTTTACAAGGATTTGCGCCGTGGACGCGCCCCAACTGACCGTGACTCTGCCCGACGGCAAGGCGATGAATTTTGCGCGAGGCGCGACCGGCGCGGACGTGGCCGCCGCCATCGGGCCGGGGCTGGCCAAGGCAGCACTCGCGGTCGAGGTGGACGGCAAGGTCTGGGATCTCTTCCGTCCGTTCGAAGGCGACGCGCGCATACGCATCATCACACGCAAGGACCCGGAGGCGCTCGAACTCATTCGCCACGATGCGGCGCATATCCTCGCCATGGCGGTGCAATCGCTTTATCCGGGCACGCAAGTCACCATCGGCCCGACCATCGAAGACGGCTTCTATTACGACTTTGCGCGCGACAC
>DATHQA010000119.1:0-12311 GCA_035483375.1 Rhizomicrobium sp.
GCGCGGGCTATATCCGCCAGCAGGAAAACCAGCAGCTTGGTCTTTCTCCGAAACTTGTGAAAACGTTTCCCAAGCGGCTGCAGGAATTGATCGGCTACGGCATCAATGGGCCGCTTATCGGCCATATCGACAAGACAAGCGCGATGGAGATCGCATCGCGCGACGGCGATTTCGAGACGATCTGGAAAAACCAGTGACGGGCGCGAGTCATTCGTGAACTACCGCCACGCCTATCACGCGGGCAATTTCGCCGATGTGTTGAAGCACATCGCACTTGTGGCGATATTGCTTCATTTGCGGAAGAAGGACGCGCCTTTCGCCGTCATCGACACGCATGCGGGACGAGGGCTTTACAATCTCGCGGAAGGTGAGGCAGCGAAAACCGGGGAGGCTGGCGATGGCATTTTGAAATTGAAAGCAGAGCCACAAACGCCTGCTGCCTATTCCACTTACCTCGATTTGGCGCATGAGGTAGGAAAGGATTTTTATCCCGGCTCGCCACTCATTGCAGCGCGATTGCTACGCCTACAAGACCGTCTCGTTGCGATCGAAAAGCATGAAGATGAGTGCTCGGCGCTAACAGAAGCGCTTCGTCCTTCCCGCAAAGCGCGTGTGGTTTGTGCGGATGGATATGAAAGATTGAATACGCTGCTTCCGCCACCGGAGCGGCGCGGTGTCGTGCTTATCGATCCGCCATACGAAGCGCCGGATGAGTTTCAAAAAGCTGCGCATGCTCTGGCGAATGCGCATCGGCGTTTCGCTACGGGAATTTATCTGCTGTGGTATCCCATCAAATCCGCCGCAGATGCCGATGCGCTTTGCGGCGAAGTGAAAGCAAACGGCATCAGCAGGGCACTGCGCATCGAACTTGATATCGCGGCTGCGAAGGAACGCCCGGATGGCTTGCATGCAACCGGTTTGCTCGTGATCAATCCGCCGTATCAATTCGACACGGACATGGATGCGGTGTTGAAACTGCTCGCGGCGCAACTGGGCAGAAACGCATCCGCGAGCGCGCGTCTGCAAGCATTGTAGCTACGGCTTTTGGATCAGTGTCTCTTGCGCGCTGACGGCCATCCACGCGCCATCGCGCAGCACGAAAATATCGGTGAAGCGAAGCGAAACATCGCCATCGCCGTCACCCATGCTTTTCGTGCCTGTCACGATCGCGGTTGTGTCGTTGAAGATATTCACATCCATTTCTTCGAGTCGTTCGCGTCTATGGGCTTTCGACAAGAAGGATTTGATCGCATCATCCTTGTCCTCGGCTGTACCGTTCCACGAGATATGCGTGAAATCCTTCGCCAGCATAAGCCACAACGCATAACCGTCCGACCGCGAGATGTCCGCGAGCCAATCGTTTTCCATCGCGATGAAATGCGCGCGTTCCTCGGGCGTCGCGGGACGCGCGTTCGCATTTCCGGCCATAGCAAACACAAGGCCGAACACCAACGCCGCAGAGAATCGAGAAACGGGTTTCAGACTTTCGCCCTTCCAGGAAATCCGGCGACACCTAGCATGTAATCGCGCTTGCGGATTCGTTGTTGCACGATCCTGAGAAATTTTTAATCGCGAATCGTGCGATTTCAGGAAAGTGTTGACGGGCGGCCTCTGTAGTGCCTTTTTTACGAAAGCGGCCTGCCGAAAGCCGCCGAAAGGAAACGATTTTGAAAATCAAGCTTCACAAGGGCGATCTGCCCGATGGCCTCGATCTGGGCACGGCCGTTGCCATCGATACCGAGACGATGGGCCTCAGCTATTTGCGGGACCGGCTCTGCCTCGCGCAATTGTCGGCGGGCGACGGCGTATGCCACGCGGTGCAATTCCCGCCGGGCGGCTATAACGCGCCCAATCTTTCGCGGCTCCTCACCGATCCCAACGTCACGAAGCTTTTCCACTTCGCCCGCTTCGATATGGCGATGTTCCAGCGCCATCTGGGCGTGGTGACGGCGCCCGTCTACTGCACGAAAATCGCCTCCCGCCTCGTGCGAACCTATACGGACAAGCACGGTCTCAAGGATCTCGTGAAGGAGCTTCTCGGCATCGATCTCTCCAAGGAACAGCAAAGCTCGGATTGGGGCACGCCGGACCTCTCCGAGAAGCAACTCGCCTATGCCGCCAATGACGTGGCCTATCTGCACCGCCTGCGCGACGTGCTGGACACAATGCTGGCGCGGGAGGGGCGGACGGCTATCGCCAAGGCCTGCTTCGATTTCCTGCCTGCCCGCGTGACCTTGGACCTCGCAGGCTGGGAAGCTGTGGATATCTTCGCCCACTAAGCGCAGTCGGGCGAAGCATGCAGCGGCTCGCCCGTTAGGTTTCGCGACAATCTTAAAGGCCGATGCGCTTGAAGGCAGGGAGGCGACCGCCCATAATCCGCCGCAATTGGCATGAATTTCGCGTTCCCGCCGCGACTCCTTCGCGCGCGGGCAGAAGGAAGCCGTATGCGTTCAGCCGTTTCCGTTGCCGGGTCCCGCCGGAAGGCCGCTAATGCCGACCTGAAAGCCGCCCACCGCGTGCTCGATTATGCCGCTGAGGCGATCGCCGAATTGGGCGAAGCAATGAACGGCGATTTCAGCCGCGCAGTGGATATGATCCTCGGCATCAGGGGCCGCGTCATCGTCAGCGGCATGGGCAAGAGTGGGTTGGTGGGCCGCAAGATCGCGGCCACCTTGGCCTCTACGGGCACGCCTGCCTATTTCATCCATCCGGCCGAGGCGAGCCATGGCGATCTCGGCGCGCTGACGAGCTCCGATGTGCTGCTCATGCTCTCCAACTCCGGCGAGACGCGGGAGCTTTCCGATCTGATCACTTACGCCAAGCGGTTCTCGATTCCGCTCATCGGCATTGCGAGCCGTGCGGAATCGAGCCTGCTGCAGGCCGCCGATGTGCCGCTCGTGCTGCCAAAGGCGCGGGAGGCATGCCCGATGGGGCTTGCCCCCACCACATCCACGACGCTCATGCTTGTGCTCGGTGATGCGCTGGCCGTCGCGCTTATGGAGAGGCGCGGTTTCACGCATGACGAATATCGCGCGCTGCATCCGGGCGGCTCGCTAGGCAAAGCTTTGATTCGGGTCAGCGATCTCATGCACACAGGCGACGAAATCCCGCTCATCGGTGAAGACGCGACGATGCAATCGGTGCTCATCGAGATGGCGCGGCAGCGTTTCGGCTGTGTGGGCATTTGCGACAAGCGCGGCGGCCTTATCGGCATCATCACCGATGGCGATCTTTCGCGGCACATGGCGCCCGATCTGCTCGACCGCAAGGCATCGAGCGTGATGACGAAGAATCCCAAGATCGCGCGGCCCGAACAACTTGCTGCCGAAGCGCTCGCATTCATGAACGCGAACAAGATCACGCGGCTCTTCGTGCTCGATGCGAAAGACAAAACGAAAAAGCCTGTCGGCATCATCCATATCCATGATTGTCTGCGGGCGGGGATTCAATGATGGCGGATACGTCGCCATTGCCGCGCCATCCGGTGCGCGACTGGACCGCGCGGACGCGCAGTTCCTTCCTCGATGCGCAACGTTATTCGCGGTTCGTCACGATCATGAAGCGTGCGCTGCCCATTGCGGCGTTCGCGCTCATTGCCGCTATCATCGCCTATTCGATGCAGCCGCGTCAGCAGAACCGCGTCGAGATGACATTCGAAAGCGTCAACCAGATCGACAACGATCTTACGATGGTAAAGCCCAAACTTACGGGCGCGGACGACAAGGGCAATCCGTTCGTGATCACGGCAGACCGCGCCATTCAACTTGGCCGCAATTCGCATCGCGCGCGGCTCGAGAATGTCGAAGCCGATCTGACGTTGCAGGATTCGCAGTGGATGAACACTTCGGCGCCGGGCGGATTGTTCGACGGCACAAAGGCGACGCTTGCGCTCAATGGCGGTGTCTCGGTTTTCTCGGATTCCGGTTACGAATTCCACACGCCGACCGCTGAGGTCGAATTGCGAAAAGGCATCGTGAGTGGCAATCAAACCGTTGTGGGGCAGGGCCCGACGGGCAATATGCGCGCTGACCGTTTCCGCCTGAACAAGATCGCGAAACAGATTTACCTCGAAGGTCACGTGCATATGACATATCTGCAGTCGAAGGATTTGCGCGGAGGCGTCGAGTGAAACGCGCGCTCATCGCTCTTGCGTTTATCGCCGCGAGTCCGACATTCGCCGACGACTCGCCGCTCAATTTCGGCAAGCAGAACACCAATCAGCCGATCCAGGTCTCGTCCGATTCCTTCCTCGCGGATGTCAATGCGAAGACCGGCACTTATATGGGGAATGTCATCGTCACGCAGGGCGACTTCAGGCTGCGCGCCGACAAGGTGAAAGTGCTCGTCGCGGCCGGCAAGCCGCAGAAGATTCTCGCGAACGGCAACGTCGTGCTCGCGACCAATTCGGGAAACGCGCAAGGCGACAATGGCGTCTATGACGTGCCGCCGCGCATCGTCACGCTGACGGGCCGCGTCGTGCTCACGAAAGACAAGAATGTGATGCGCGGCACCATCCTTGTCGTCAATCTGATAACGGGCGCAGCCAAGCTCAATGCGCAGGGTGCAGCGGGCGGCGGACGGGTTCAGGGCCTCTTCACCCCGCCGCCGCAACAGACGCAGAGCACAACGCCGAGTACCGCGACGGAAAATCCACCCAAGACAACGCCGTAGCTTCATGCTTCGTTAGGGACAAATAGGCACAGTTCTTGCCATGGCACCATCGACGGACCCAAATCAACGCCGCTCAGAACGGCGCGAACCCGAGAAAATGGCGCCGCGCCTCGTCGAAGGTGGGCAGGGGCTTGTGGTTTCGCGCATCAGCAAGAGTTTCAAGCGGCGGCCGGTTGTCCGCTCCGTCAGCCTGACGCTGAAGCGGGGCGAGGTGGTAGGCCTGCTTGGCCCCAACGGTGCCGGAAAGACGACCTGCTTTTATATGATCTCCGGCCTCATCCCCGCCGATACGGGCAAGATCGAGGTGGACGGCCACGACGTGACACGACTGCCCATGTATCGCCGCGCGCGGCTGGGTATCGGTTATCTGCCGCAAGAGGCGTCCATCTTCCGCGGATTGACGGCGGAACAGAACATCCGCGCGACCGCCGAACTGGTCGAGCCGGAACATGCCAAGCGCGAAGCGATGGTCGAGGAATTGCTCGCCGAATTCGGCATCAGCCATATCAGGCATACGCCTTCGGTCGCGTTATCCGGTGGCGAACGCAGGCGCGTGGAAATTGCGCGCGCGCTCGCGACGCATCCGTCTTACATTCTGCTCGACGAACCGCTTGCGGGCATCGATCCCATCGCAGTCGCGGATATCCGCCAGCTTGTGCGCCATCTGAAAGATCGCGGCATCGGCGTGCTCATCACCGATCACAATGTGCGCGATGCGCTCGAGATGATCGACCGCGCTTACATCATCCATGAAGGGCAGGTTCTGAAGGAAGGCCTGCCCGCCGATATCGTCGGCGACCGCGATGTACGCCGAGTCTATCTCGGCGAAAATTTCATGATGTAGGGCGCGGGCCATGGCGATCACGCAAAGATTGGAGATGCGGCAGGGCCAATCGCTGGTCATGACGCCCCAATTGCAGCAGGCGATCAAGCTGCTGCAATTGTCCAATCTCGAACTCGCCGCTTATGTCGAACAGGAATTGGAGCGCAATCCGCTTCTGGAGCGTGACGAAGCCGCGCCCGTGGAAGCTGAACGCGAGGCCGTTGCCGAAACGGGCGAGACGAACGAAGCCCTCGATACCGCGATGGCGCGCGAGGATTTCTCCAAGGATGCGGACATGGACGCGGTGCGCGAGGATGATGAAGCCCCGCGTGCGGCGGCGGCTTCGGTTGACTCCCAACCGCTCACCGATTGGACGAATGTGAAATCGGCACAGCGTTTCGAGGGCGAGGAAGATCTTCTCGAAACCACGCTCGCAAGCGGCGGCACGCTGAAGGATCATCTGCACGATCAGCTTGCAATTGCAGCGCTGGATGCGGAGCGCCGCCTCATCGGCGTTTCCCTCATCGACGCAATCGATGAAGCCGGTTATTTCACGGGCGACACCGCCGAAGTCGCCGAGCGACTTGGCTCGACGCCTGAAACTGTTGCGCAGGTGCTCACTGTCATTCATGGCTTCGAACCTGTCGGCGTCGGCGCGCGCAATCTTGCCGAATGTCTCGCGCTGCAATTGAAGGCATTGGATCGGCTCGATCCCGCGATGGCTGCGATGCTGGAGCGGCTCGATCTCGTCGCCCGTCGCGATCTGCCCGCGCTTTCGGCGCATTGCGGCGTCGATCATGACGATATCCTCGACATGATCTCGGAGATCCGCGGTCTCACGCCGAAGCCAGGCCTCGCATTCGGCGCCGAACCTGTGCAGCCCGTCGTGCCGGATGTGTTCGTGCGCGAAGGGCCGGATGGCGATTGGCATGTCGAACTCAATTCCGACACGCTGCCCCGTTTGCTCGTCAATTCGCGCTACTATGCGAAAGTCTCGGCGGGTGCGCGCGAGAAAGACGCGAAGAATTATCTCACCGATTGTCTCAACAACGCCAATTGGCTTGTGAAGAGTCTCGATCAACGCGCGCGCACGATCCTGAAAGTCGCAAGCGAGATCGTGCGCCAGCAGGACGGTTTTCTCACCTATGGCGTGCGCCATCTGCGGCCGCTGAATTTACGCACGATTGCTGACGCGATCACGATGCATGAATCGACCGTGAGCCGTGTCACCTCGAACAAATATATAGCGACGCCGCGCGGTTTGTTCGAGATGAAGTATTTCTTCACCGCCGCGATCCAGTCGATGAACGGTGCCGAATCGCATTCTGCCGAAGCGGTGCGCGACCGCATCCGCGAAATGATCGAGAACGAAAATGCCGCCGAAATCCTTTCCGACGACCGCATCGTTGCGCTGCTCACCGCCGACGGCGTCAACATCGCGCGCCGCACCGTCGCCAAGTATCGCGAGTCAATGCGCATCCCTTCGTCTGTGGAACGTCGCAGGCTCAAGTCAAGCGAATTTTCCGGGCGCGCAATGCCCTGAAAACGGGCAATGTTGACATTCCCTTTAACCGCGCCTAAACGGCCTTCGCTTTTTTTGAACCGGCTGGCGCAAAGCGGGTTATAATGTTGATATCTCTCAGGCCGTCACCGTAAAAAGGCCATGCAAGTTCGAGTTTCTGGCAAGCAAGTTGAGATCGGCGGCGCGCTCCCCATCCGGGTGCGCACGCATCTCGAGGCAGCCGTCGTGAAATATTTCGACGGCGGAGCGGAAGCCGCCGTCGTGTTCTCGCGCGAAGGCGCGTTCTATCGTGCGGCGTGTACGGTGCATCTTGATTCGGGCGTGGTGTTGAAAGTGGACGGGCAGGGGACGGATGCCTATCGCGCTTTCGACGAATTGCTTGGGCGCGTGGTCACGCGTCTGCGCCGCTACACGCGCAAGCTAAAAAGTCATCACGAAAAAGGTCGTGCGCCGAAAGGCGCGTTGTCCTGATCCGGAGGCCGTCCAATGGAAATCGCCGATCTGCTTGCGCCGAATTCCGTTATTGCTGCGATGAAAACGCACGGCAAAAAGCAATTGCTTCAGGAATTGGCTACGCGTGCGGCGCCGCTCGCGAAGGTGCCGGATCGGCGCATTTTCGAGATTCTGAATGAACGGGAAAAGCTCGGTACCACTGGCGTCGGACAGGGCATCGCGATTCCGCATGGGCGTCTTTCGGGCCTTGACAGAATCATCGGCGTGTTCGCGCGGCTTGAAACATCCATTGATTACGACGCGGTCGACAACCAGCCTGTCGATCTCGTGTTTCTGTTGCTCGCGCCGGAAGATGCGGGCGCCGATCACCTGAAAGCGCTCGCGCGCGTATCACGCTTGCTGCGCAATCAGGCGATTTGCGAAAAGCTCCGTGCGGCGAAAAAGCCCGAAGCGCTTTATGCGATCCTCACGCAGCCGACGACAGGTACAAGTTCACAGGCCGCCTAGCAATTCTCGTTAGTGCACGCTTACCGGTGTGAACTCGTTTTGCACCGCTGCGCCGTAAGCCGTATCCCACGCATCGGTGAAGCCGAGCACGCTGCCATCGATGGCGTGCAGCACATAAAGCTTCGTATCCGCCGGCAATTTAATGCCGGATGGAACGATGCCCTGTTTGATCGCTTCATCCATGCCGGTCGGCTTGATATAGGCGATGCGCGACGGGTTGAAGGTCTCGTTCGTCTCTTCGTCTTTCGTTTCGATCTTATTCGTCATGACAGACCTCCTATTTCTTTCCGCTTGATTTGATCTCAATAGTCCGGATCACCGGCTCAGGCTTGGGCCGTACGAGTTCGATCGCGAGCAATCCATTCTCTAACGCGGCACCGACCACATCGATGCCTTCGGCGAGCACGAAGGCGCGCTGGAATTGGCGCGCTGCGATGCCGCGATGCAGGAAATTCTTGTCGCCGTTCTCCGATTGTTTGCCGCGAATGACGAGTTGGTTCTCCTCGACCGTGACGCTCAATTCCGCCTGTGTGAAACCCGCAACGGCGAGCGTGATGCGCAAGCGATCCTCGGCCAGCTCTTCGATATTATAGGGTGGATAGCCGTCGCCCGCGGATTTCGCGGTGCGCTCCAGCAACCTCTCCAGATGCTCGAAGCCCAGAAGATAGGGGCTGTTGAAATAGATGTTGCGACTCATATCCAAAGCCCTCCAAGCGGCTTTGCCGGTCCCTTGCGGCGGCCGGAATTCGGTTGCGGCCCCAATATGGGCGCCGTCTCTGGTAACAATGTGGGGGCCAGCCTGAAAGTTTCAAGGCGCAGGCAGCAGAAATATACAGCTTCCAGCTGTGATTCGGAACTTTGATGGGCAAACCCACAGTCATTCTCGACGATGCGGCACAAGGCAACCTGAGGCGATTCAGGGGATGCGTACGCGTGGTGCGCGCCGATGAGCCCGAGGAGGTCCAGGCGGCGCTGACCGCCCTGTCCGAGGCTATGGCGACAGGAAAATACGCGGCGGGCTATTTCAGCTATGAGCTTGGCTATCTGCTGGAGCCGCGTCTGTCGGCGTTGCCACCCGCCGGCCGCAAAGTGCCGCTTTTATGGTTCGGCATTTTTGAGGCGTGCGAGGAGGCCGGTATCGAGGCCTTGCAGCCGCAGGGCCGCGCCTATGCCGGGCCGCTCGCGCATGAATGGGACGTGGCGCAATATCGCGCGCGGTTCGACCGCGTACGCGAGTGGATCGCGGCAGGCGATCTCTATCAGGCGAATCTGAGTTTCCGTTCACGCTTCCATTTCGCAGGCGATGCGATGGCGCTTTATCTCGCATTGCGCGACCATAGCGGTGCCGCACATTGCGCTTACATCGACGATGGTGAGCGGCAAATCCTCAGCCTCTCGCCCGAATTGTTTTTCGATCTTTCGCGCGACGGCGCATTGACCGCGAAACCGATGAAGGGCACGGCCGCGCGCGCGAAGGATGCTTCTGCCGATGCCGCTGCGCGCGCGCATCTCGCAGCCAGCGCCAAGGATCGTGCCGAAAATCTCATGATCGTCGATCTGTTGCGCAACGATCTCGGACGCATCGCACAAACGGGAAGCGTGGCGGTCGCTGATCTCTTCGCCATCGAGACCTATCCGACCGTGCATCAGATGGTTTCGACCGTGACGGCGCGGTTGAAGCCCGGTATGGGCATTGCCGAAATCGTGCGTGCACTTTTCCCGTGCGGCTCCGTAACGGGCGCGCCGAAAATCCGCGCGATGGAAGTGATCCGCGAGTTGGAGCAATCGCCGCGCGGCGTCTATTGCGGCGCTATCGGCTATTTCGCGCCGGACGGCAGCACCAATTTCAATGTCGCGATCCGCACATTGACCATCGAAGGCCACAAAGGCGAATTGGGCATTGGCGGTGCGGTCGTCCATGATTCTCTGGCTGCCGCTGAATATGCGGAATGCCTGCTCAAGGCGCGTTACTACGAGACCGCGCGAAAGCCGCTCGAACTCATCGAAACATTACGTTACGAACCGCATAAGGGTTTCACGCGCGCCGATCGCCATCTCGCGCGTATGAAAGCGAGCGCATCGTTCTTCCATATTTCGTTTAACGAAGGTCTTGCTCGGCGAGCATTGGATGAAGCCGTCCATGACGAACAGGGTGCATTGCGCGTCCGTCTCACATTGAACGAGGCGGGGGGATTCGCGTGTACAAACGCGCCGCTTGGCGAAGCGAAGTCAGAATGGACATTCACGATCTCTGACAAACGCGTGGAAAGCGCCGATATTCTTCTTCGGCACAAAACCAATTGGCGTGAACTTTACGAAAGCGAGTTCGCTGCTTGTGTCGCGGATGAAGTGATCTTCCTCAACGAGCGTGGGGAACTCACCGAAGGCAGCCGCACGAATATTTTTGCACGAATCGATGGCCGGTTATTAACACCGCGGCTTTCAAGCGGATTGCTCAACGGATGTCTGCGCGCCGAAATACTGGCCAACGATGAATGCGAAGAACGCGTGTTGAGATTGGACGACCTGGCACGCGCTAAAAAAATCTATCTCGGAAATTCTCTGCGCGGATTAATTCTCGCGAAATTGAAGACAATTCCAGAATAACCCCTCACCGTCATGGCCGGATTTAATCCGGCCATCCATCGCGTTCGCGTCGGCGAACGCAAGAGGTCATTTCGATGCGTAGACACGCATCGGATGGGTGGCAGGGTCAAGCCCTGCCATGACGGATTTGGCTCAAGCGTTAGCCTTCGCCGCAAGCGCGCAGGCGAGCGCGAAGGTTTCCGGCAGAACCCATCCGCCCGCTTCGAGCAGATTGCCTTTGTCGGAATCGTTCATCGAGGCTTCCGTCACCGAATCCGGTGTCGTGCGTTTGCGCAGGGCTTTCGCGGTCGCGTCGGCATCGAAGGAGGGCAGATCGGCGAGCACCGCGCGACCGATAAGCGCCGCCTTATCGGGATCGCCCGTCGCGGAGATCACGTCGTCATAAGGGGAATGCCCGCGCACATGTAGGATGCGCGGCAATTCGATGACCGCGCCGATCGCGCCGACAGTGAGTAGCGCCGCGAGGCCGGTCAGAAGATTGCGTTTCGTGACCTCGTTCATCGCATCACTTTCCGCAAATGATCGGCGAGCCGCAAGGTGAGCGCTACGAGATTCATCGTCGGGTTCGACGCGCCGTAAGTCGGGAACACCGCGCTGCCCGCGACATAGAGATTGGCCACACCATGCACGGCTTGGTTCGCATCCACGACGCCCGTCTTGGGATCGTCGCTCATGCGTGCGGTTCCCATATGATGATTTCCCCAATCCATCTCGGAGAACCATTCGGTGCGCGTTTTGCGATTGAGGCGGAGCATGCCGGCGCCGGATGCGAGCAATTGCCGGCCCATCTCCCTCAGCGTGTCGCGATAGCGCGTGAAATCGGAATCGGCGCTGCGCATTTCGAGCTTCAACTTCGGCATGCCGAGCGCATCGCGTTCCCCCGTCAGCACAAGGCGGCGGTCGGGATCGGGCGCTGGTTCCATGCCGCAACCGAGCGTGAATGCGCGCGCGTTGCTCGAATCCACGACATCGAGGGCCGAAGCCGTCAACGCCACCGAGGCATTGCCCAGCGCATCGAGTTTCGCTTCGCCATCGACCGTGATGAGCGAGCCAAGCACGTGATGTTGGCGTTTGAATGCATCGGTCGGCGCGAAAGCTGCGCGGAAAACGCCGTCCGTATAATTGCGTGGTCCCAGATAATAAGGCGCAATCGAACCGTCGAACAAAACAAGCGTCGCGTTGTCGCCGGGAATAGGGTGATCGGCGAAGAAGCGGCCGACAAGATCGTTGCCGTTGCCGACGCCTGTTTTCATCACATCGTCGGACGCGAGCAGCAGCCGCGCATTCTCGATGGCGCCGGTAGCGAGCACGACGACCTTCGGCTTCACCGTGAAATGCTTGCCGCTCAACGTTTTCACATCGACATGGTTCACGCTCGCCGCGTTCGAGGCGAGCCGGATGCCCGTCGCATTGGCATGCGTCATCACATGCAGGTTCGGGATGCGTTTGAGATCGTCCGCATAACGCTCGCCGAAATGCGTGGGCAGCACGCTGTCGCGCTGTTTCGAATATTGGAACCAGGTCGTGTAAAGGCCGCCTTCGCCGAGATTGATCGGCGCGCCCTCAGTTGCGGCGAGCTTTGTTGCGCCGTCATAGACGAACGGCCCTGCCTCCACGATCTCCTGCGCGCGCCCGAAATAGGGTTCGAGCGTCTTGCGCGTGATGGGCCAGCCTGAATGCGGCAGCCAATCGCGTGCCTCGAAATCGATCTCGTCGAGCGGCCTGCAC
>DATHQA010000120.1:0-5075 GCA_035483375.1 Rhizomicrobium sp.
CAAACAGCACGTTCTCGCCGAAGAAATTAAGCGCGCCCGCGATGTGGCGTTTTCCGCGCCGCGCGAACACGAGCAGGATCTGATCGGCCATGCTTTGCCCAACGCGGCTGAAGAAATCGCGTGTGAGATAGGGATGCCCCCATTTTCGCCCGCCCGTATCCATATAGAACGCGAAGAACGTGTCCCAATGCGCTTCGGTGATGTCGTTGCCCGTGAGCCAGTCGAATTCGATGCCCGCCTCGCGCACGGACGCGCGCTCCTTGCGAAGATTTTTGCGTTTCGCGGAAGAAAGCTCGGCAAGAAATTCGTCGAAATTCTTGTAACCACGATTGTGCCAGTGGAATTGCTGATCGGTGCGTTGCAGATAGTTTTGCGCGCCGGCCTCGCGCCATTCTTCTTCCGTCGGAAATGTGATGTGCAGGGACGAAGCTTTCAATTGCTTTACCGCGGTCGCGCCTGCCGCGAGCAGTGCCTCGCGCATTTCATGCTCCGGCGTATCGCGCGCGACAAGCATGCGCTTTCCCGTCACCGGCGTGAACGGAACGCAGGCCTGCAATTTCGGATAATAATCGCCGCCCGCGCGCTCCAGCGCCTGCGCCCAGCCGTGATCGAACACATATTCGCCCTGCGAATGATTTTTCAGATAAAGCGGCATAAGACCGTCGATACGGCCGTCGCGCTCGATGACAAGGTGACAAGGCTGCCAACCTTGCCGCGCATTCGCAGAATCGGATTCTTCGACCGCCTCGAAAAACTCGTAACGTGTGAACGGATGCGGCGAGGCGATGTTTTCCGGATTGGCGCAGGCGTTCCACGCGGCGGCGCCAATGCTCGCCGCACTTCCGCAAAGCCGCGCGGTGATATCGGTTTTCGTCACGCGATCTCGAATATCGCTTCGACTTCGCAGGCAACGCCGCGCGGCAGCGAGCCTGCGCCCACCGCGGACCGCGCATGCCGCCCCGCATCGCCGAATACATCAACAAACAGATCGGATGCGCCGTTCGCCACTTCGGGATGTTTCGTGAAATCGGGCACGGCATTCACGAAAACGACAAGCTTCACGACGCGCTTCACACGGTCGAGATCGCCTTCGCAGGCCGCTTTGGCTTGCGCGAGCACATTGATAGCGCAAAGCCGCGCCGCGGCCTGTCCGTCTTCAAGCGAAAGATCGCGGCCAACGACGCCCACATATTTCAACTGGCCCGCATCTATCGTCACCTGTCCGGACGTGAACACATGATGGCCGCTCACAACAAACGGCACATAGCTCGCCACGGGCGCGGGCGGCGCGGGCAGCGAAAGCCCCAGTTCCTTCAGGCGTGCGTCGATCTTGCCGGTCATGCCGTTCTCCTCGTGCGCCCTGAAAATAATGAGTATAGAGAGCCATGACCAGACGCCTCGACGCAGACGATCCATGCCCGGCGCGCGATGGTTTTGCTTGGCCCGCAGAATGGCGCGAGCACAAGCGCACATGGATGTGCTGGCCATGCCGCACGGAAGCCTGGGGTGGCCCGGAAGGTCTGCTGCGCGCGAAACAGGCGTTTGCGCGTGCGGCCCGCGCGATCTCCACATTCGAGCCTGTCATGATGGCCGTACGTGCCCAGGATGTGGCGGAAGTGGCGCTTGCGACCGCCGGCAAGACGGAGATATTCGAAGTGCCGCTGGACGATTCCTGGGCGCGCGATATCGGGCCGACATTTCTTGTGGGCGGCGATGGGCGCAGAGCTGCCGTGCAATGGCAATTCAATGCCTGGGGCAACAAATATCATCCTTATACGGAGGATGCTGCGTTCGCCGCACGAGTGGCAGAGGTAGCAGATGTGCCTGTTTATTCTGCGCCTTTGGTATGCGAGGGCGGGGCTATTCATTCTGACGGAGAAGGCACGCTTATCACGACGGAGCAATGCCTGCTCAATCCTAATCGCAATGCGCATTTGACGCAGCAACAAGTTGAGGAACGTCTAGCGTTGTTTACGAGTGTACGGCGCATTGTGTGGCTTGGCGACGGATTTTCAGACGACGAAACCGATGGACATATCGACAATATTGCATGTTTTGCAGCGCCGGGGCGCGTGATTGTCGGCGTGCCGAGTGAAAATTCGCATCCCGATTTCGAGCCCGCGATGGAAGCGATCCATCGTTTGCAGGAGGCGCGCGATGCGCGCGGCGAGCGCTTTGAAATCATCGAAATCGAACAGCCGCGCAAGCAGCGTTCGGATTGGTGCGGACGGCCGCTTCAGGCAAGCTATATCAACTTTTATCTGCCGAACGGTGGTCTCGTGATGCCTGCTTTCGACGATCCGAATGACGAACGCGCGCGCGCCGTGCTGGCGGACTGTTTTCCGGGACGCGATATATTGCAGATCGATGCGCTCGATATCGTGCAGGGCGGCGGCGGCATTCACTGCATCACGCAACAGGAGCCGTCATGAGAAAGGTCACGTTCGCGGCAACGCAATTCGCTTGTTCCTGGGATGTGCGTGCCAATATCGCCAAGGCGAAAGACATGGTGCGTCGTGCGGCGGAGCAGGGCGCGAATGTCGTGCTGTTGCAGGAGTTGTTCGAGACACCCTATTTCTGTCAGGACCAGTTGGCCGATCATTTCGCGCTCGCCAAACCGTTCAAGGACAATGCGCTTGTCGCGGAAATGACTGTGCTCGCGAAAGAAATGAACGTCGTGCTGCCAGTCAGCTTTTTCGAAAAAGTGGGCCACGCGCATTTCAATTCGCTAGCGATGGTGGATGCAGATGGAACGGTGCTCGGCCTTTATCGGAAATCTCATATTCCCGATGGTCCGGGTTATCAGGAGAAATTCTATTTCACGCCGGGCGATACGGGGTTCAAGGTTTGGGATACGCGCTTCGGCAAAATCGGTTGTGGCATCTGCTGGGATCAATGGTTTCCCGAAACCGCGCGCGCGATGGCGCTCATGGGCGCGGAAGCACTGCTTTATCCGACCGCCATCGGCACCGAGCCGCCGCCCGCGCCGCCCGTGGACAGCCGCGATCATTGGCGCCGTGTGATGCAAGGCCATGCCGGGGCGAATTATGTTCCGCTCGTTGCTTCCAATCGCATTGGGGTCGAAAAAGGACAGAATGGCGAAATGACATTCTACGGTTCGTCTTTCATCGCCGATCCGACCGGCGCGATAATCGCCGAACTTAATCGTAGCGACGAAGGCGTCGTTACGGCCGCGTTCGATCTCGATGAGATTGCAAAGATGCGCGCGTCATGGGGATTGTTTCGTGACCGCAGGCCCGATCTTTACGAACCTTTGCGCTCGCATGGCGAATAGCTAATCGGGGCGAAGCCCGCGACCTTTGCCGACAGCATCGCTGCCGAATTTGGCGCGCACTTTATCCATCGCGTGTTCGGCTTTCGCACGCTTGTCCGCGTCACGATCTACAAGATCGGGCGGATCGCATTCGCCTGTGTCGCTCAGGCCACTGATGCCGACACCGAGAAGACGAAACGCTGTGCCATCCGCTTCGCGGCGCAAGGCCTCGCGCGCGACACGAAAGATACGGTCGGCCAATTGCGTTGGCGCGTCGAGCGAAATGCTGCGCGTCCGAATACGAAAGGATTTGGTTTTGAGCTTCAACGTGATCGTACGTCCGCCAAGTTCGTATTTCTTGGCGCGCGCGGAAACGCGCTCGGCCTGGTTCCACAGAATGCGTTCGAGATCTTCGAACCGCGAAATATCGTCTAGAAACGTGGTCTCGGATGAAATGCTTTTGGTTTCACCTTCTGGATCAACGGGACGATTGTCTTGCGCATGAGCCAAACGATGAAGCCACAGACCCGTGTTGCCGTAGCGTTTGGCGAGATCGCGCGGGTCGGCATCCTGCAATTGCGAAATGTGCGTGATGCCATCTTTTGCGAGACGCGCTTGCAACACGGCACCTGCGCCGCGGATGCTCGAAACCGGACGCTCGCGCAAGAAGGCAACGGCTTCCGCGCTGCCGATGACGGCAAAGCCGCGCGGCTTGTCGAGCTCGGACGCAAGCTTCGCGAGGAATTTGTTGCAACTAAGACCAATGGAAACCGTGATGCCGATTTCGTTTTCGATTTTGCGGCTCAGAGCGGCGAGCGTTTTCGCGGGCGTACGCGCATGAAGTTCCTCCGTACCCGAAAGATCGAGATACGCTTCGTCGAGCGAGAGCGGTTCGACGAGCGGCGTCAGGTCGCGCATCATCGCGCGCACCTGCCGCGATGCTTCTGCATATTTCGCCATGTTCGGTTTGATCACGACGGCATCGGGGCATTTCTGCAGTGCCATATACATCGGCATTGCGGAACGCGCGCCATTGATGCGCGCGATGTAACACGCCGTCGAAACCACGCCGCGCCGCGAACTACCGCCCACGAGAACCGATTTGTCACGCAACGCGGGATTGTCTCGTTTTTCGATCGCCGCATAAAACGCATCGCAATCGATGTGCGCGATTGCGAGCGCGTCGAGTTCAACATGCGAAAGAATACGCCGTCCACCGCAAGCGTCGCATCGCGGCGCATTGGCGCGCGCATCGGCAAGGCAGTCGCGGCAGAAAGCGTTCATGCGGGCAGGCCGTTCTTCACCTCATCAATATGCCACAACCACGCCGCACCGCGCACGCCGCTGGAATCGCCATGAACATTTTTGACAATGCGCGTCGGTTCCTCAGGCGTGAATGCGTAATGCTCCACGCGTGGCGGCAATTCGGTATAAAGCGCGTCGATATTGGAAAGGCCGCCGCCGATCACGATGACATCGGGATCGAGGATGTTAACGACACTCGCAATCGCGCGCGCGAAACGGTCATAGAAACGCTGCATCGCCTCGATGGCGGCCTTGTCGCCACTCGCAGCAGCTTTCGCGATGTCAGCACTTGCCAGATCGCGACCCGTATGGTTCCTGAAATCGCGCGCGAGGCCAGGCCCGCTGCACCAGCTTTCGATGCAGCCATGCTTGCCGCAATAACAAAGCGGCGCGTTGTTGATCTCTTCATCGCCCTGCGGCGCGGGCAAGGGGTTGTGGCCCCATTCGCCGCCAATCGCATGCGCGCCCGTAAGCACGCGACCGCCGACGCAAACCG
>DATHQA010000121.1:0-3096 GCA_035483375.1 Rhizomicrobium sp.
TGGTCGGGCGCGTTCAATTTCCTCGGCGTCATGGTTTCGACGGGCGCGGTGGCCTACGGCATCATCACGCTTCTGCCCGTGGAGTTGATCCTGCAGGTGGGAAGCACCGCAGGCTATGCGATGATCTTCTCGCTGCTGCTCGCCGCGATCATCTGGAATCTCGGCACTTGGGCGATGGGCCTTCCCAACAGTTCGTCGCATGCGCTTATCGGTTCGATCATGGGCGTGGGTCTTGCCAATCAATTGATGGCGCCTGCGAGTGCTGCGACATCGGGCGTGGATTGGTCGCAGGCATTGAAAGTGGCGCAGGCGCTGCTGTTCAGCCCGCTTATGGGTTTCGTGTTCTCGGCCTTGTTGCTGCTCGTGATGAAATTCGTCATCCGCAACAAGGAGCTTTATCAGGAACCGAAAGGCGACCAGCCGCCGCCATGGTGGATTCGTGGCATCTTGATCCTCACATGCACAGGCGTTTCGTTTGCCCATGGTGGCAATGACGGACAAAAGGGCATGGGCCTTATCATGCTCATCCTCATCGGCGCCGCACCCACCGCCTATGCGCTGAACCGCACTATGCCTGTCGATCAGACGCCTGCCTTCGTTCACACGGCGCAAGCAGCGCAGGCCGTGTTCGCGAGCCATGCCGGTGGCGCGGCGCCGATGACGGCCGATGCCGCGCGCAAACGCGTGGGCGATGCACTGCGCACGAAAGACCTCAATCATCCCGATGTGTTCGCAGGATTGGCGACACTTTCTGGCGATATCGCGGCGAATGTGCAGGGCTATGGCACACTACGTCAGGTTCCGGCGGCGGCGACGCCCAATCTGCGCAACGACATGTATCTCGCAGCCGATGCGATCAGAGTGCTGCCTGCGGCGGGCGCGAAATTCTCCGATAGCGAGACCGCGACGCTCAAATCCTACACGAGCGATCTGCAAGGCGGCACGCGCTTCATTCCGCTTTGGGTGAAAGTGTGCGTGGCGATTGCGTTGGGCCTCGGCACGATGGTCGGCTGGAAACGCATCGTCGTGACGGTGGGCGAGCGCATCGGCAAGCAGCACCTGACTTATGCGCAAGGCGCGTCTGCGGAACTCGTCGCGGCGCTCACGATCGGCGCGGCGGAGGTTTACGGCCTGCCCGTTTCGACGACGCATATCCTGTCGAGCGGTGTGGCGGGCACGATGACGGCGAACGGCTCGGGCCTGCAATGGAGCACGGTGCGCAATATCGCGGCCGCCTGGGTGTTGACACTGCCCGCAGCCATGGCGATTGCAGGCGGGCTCTACTTCATCCTGCGTCACATATTCTAAGGGTGGCGTAATTCTGCAATAATCGAAGGCGCAATCGCATATGCGGTTGCGCTTCATGGGAGGGTTTCATGCGTTCAGTTCTGGTGGGCCTTGCCGTTTGCGCCGTTGTTCCGTTCGCCGCTCATGCCGCGGAAGAATTCAATATCGGCGCGCCCGTCATGCAAAGCGGATTGAAGATCGTGCCCAACTATCTCACGGGCATCGAGATGGATCGCCATCCGCCGGGCATGGATATGGGCAAGGACAATGTGCATCTCGAAGCCGATGTACATGCGACGAAAGACGAGCCCCATGGTTTCTCGCCGGATGAATGGATCCCCTATCTCACGATCGATTTCACGCTAACGAAAAAGGGCAGTACATACAAAAAGACGGGCACGCTTTATCCGATGACGGCGAAGGACGGCCCGCATTACGCGAACAATGTCGATATGGATGGGCCGGGCACATATGAACTGACCTATAAGATATCGCCGCCCTCCACCAACGGTTTCATCCGCCATATCGATGCGGCCAGCGGCGTGCCCGCATGGTGGAGCCCCGTCACCGCGCATTGGACCTTCGTCTACCCGATCAAAAAATAGCGCATTGACGCCTTGGTTCCGGGGCGGGGGCTGCCGCGTTATGTTTGCGGATGGCCAAACCTGAAAGCATTCTGTGTCCTTCGCCTTCGGGGCTTTATTGCCCGCCGGGCGATTTTTACATCGATCCCACGCGGCCCGTGGCCCGAGCGATCATTACGCATGGCCATTCCGACCATGCGCGTGCGGGGCATGGCGCGGTGGCGGCCACGCCTGAAACGCTCGCGATCATGGCCGCCCGCTATGGCGAGGCGTTCGCGGGCGCGACCGAGGCGTTGCGCTACGGTCAGACAATCACGCGCAATGATGTGGAGATCACGCTTGTGCCCGCGGGCCATGTGCTGGGTTCGGCACAAGCGGTGTTGCGTCACAAGGGCATGACCATTGTCGTTTCGGGCGATTACAAGCGCAGACGCGATCCGACCTGCCCGCCTTTCGAGCCCGTGCCTTGCGATGTGTTTGTGACGGAAGCGACTTTTGGTTTACCCGTGTTCAATTTTCCGGAAGCGGAGGACGAGATCGCGCGACTTCTGAAATCCGTCGCGCAATTTCCCGAACGCACGCATCTTGTAGGTGCTTATTCGCTGGGCAAGGCACAGCGCATCATCCGCTTGCTGCGCGAGGCAGGCTACGAAAAGACACTTTACCAGCATGGCGCGATGCAGAGCATGAACGCGCTTTATGAGCGCTTTGGCATAGCACTGGGCCCGTTAGAGCCCGCCACGATCGAAAGCGGTAGCAAGAAGGATTTCGCGGGCGCCATCGTCATCGCGCCGCCATCCGCCATCGATGACCGCTGGACACGGCGCTTTGCCGATCCGCTGCCTGCTTTCGCATCGGGCTGGATGCGCATTCGCGCACGCGCGCGCCAACGGCAGGTCGAACTGCCGCTTGTCATCTCCGATCATGCCGATTGGAACGAACTCACCAACACGATCCGCGAGATCGCGCCCGGTGAAGTGTGGATCACACATGGGAGCGAAGAAGCACTGCTGCGCTGGACGCAACTAAACGGCATCAACGCCCGCGCACTCTCGCTTATCGGGTATGACGACGATGAAGGCGAAAGCTGATGCGCGGCTTCGCCAATCTGCTCGATCGCCTCGCCTTCACGCCGCAGCGCAACGGCAAGCTCACGCTCATGCGCGATTTCCTGCGCGATACGCCCGACCCCGAACGCGGCTGGGTACTGGCAGCCCTTTCCGGC
>DATHQA010000122.1:0-8777 GCA_035483375.1 Rhizomicrobium sp.
ATCGGCCGCGGTGAAGCTTCACTGCACGGAAAACCCAATCGTCAGCCGCGCGAGAAATTCCATCGGCAATTGCGCGCCGTGGATTTCACGGAGGAACCGCCGCCGGCGAAAATTCCGGAAACACAAAAAAAATTGCACGTCGTTTCGGACCCAATACGGGCGAGTTCTGAATCGGCTTCCGAAGAAACACCGCATCATCAAACGCTTAGCGCAGAGGCGCGCACACGCCTCGAAACTCTGCTCAGCGAACTCCTTCAGTTGAAGACGCGCCTGACCACAGCCCGCGCGGCTTAAGCAAGCCCGTCCGCGCTTTATTCAGCGCAGCAAGCGGCTCCGGCCCGCCGGGCGGCGGCTCGTTTTCGGCACAATTTCAGGGATTAAGCGAGATATGGGAAGCAGCGTTGCGCTGTTCAAGGGGTAATGGTCGAATTAAAATCAAGCACGAACCTGCCGCTGTGGAAAAAGCCTTCCGTGCAGTATCGGCAATTATTTGAACATTCGTGACTAGTTCAGAGAATCGATAACGACAAGCCGGGTTTTCGAGTCCCCGTTTCAATGGAACGTATATAGCTCCGATGGAAGAACATATTTGGGGGGAGATTTTCGGCGCGCTTGGCGAGACCGCGACGGTTCCGAACTGATTTTAGCTGAGATATCAATTGCAGGTTTGTGGATTGACCGTTCTAAGAAAAAATCATCTTTCATCGATCTCCGAAAAGACTTCACAGTCACGCTTTCCCAAGTAATCGTATTTAGAAAAAAGGTCGAGACGCTCATTGATAATCTAGTGAAATGGCTCGATTCTCCCGCGGAAATCTTGCAGGACCTCTGCGGAGATACCAAAGATCAAAGCCTTGAATTTTATCTAGGGCCTCCAGACTCACGAGAACGGTTGGAAAAGACGATCTTTGAAGTTCGATATTCAGGGACGGCCTTTAAGAGCGCGAAGTGGTCTTTCGGTACGGATCAATCTTGCATTCGAATTTTGGTCGATGAGTTACATCTCGCCCTTGAAGAGCTGGGGCATTCCACATAGCAGAAGATATAACAAATCTGTTGCGTGGCCCGGATGGCTCCCATCTGCCTCTCGCACCGCCGCTCGGAACCGTGTTACAAAACCGTCGCGCTAGCCGCGCATGTTTACACGTGTCATTTTCAGGAGAACCGAACGGAACCGTCTGCGTTTTAGGGGCGCGTGCGAAGCGAGGGGCAATCGCTTTGAGAGGAATCCCCACATGAGGCAGCAAGAATTCGGATTACAATCGCGTAATCTTCCCCGCATGACGCCATCTATCCTGGCGTCTTCCGTTCTGGCACTGAGCGCTGCGTTCGCGATACCCGCCGCTGCGGCGTCGCCGCCCAATTCCTCCGACAGCGCAGTCGGCATCGATACGCATTTCGAATCCGGCGGCATGGGCACGCATCTGGGGCCTGTCGGCAAGGTTTCACATGACAATAACGGCGCCTATGACAAGACCGTTCATGTGGGAAAGATCAACGAGACTGCGCCCATCATCGACCAGAACCCGACGCCCACCATTTTCATCAATGCGGGCAACGTCAATTCCGAGGTGAAGTCGAGCGGCATCGAGATCGATTCCGAAACTTCGCAGGCCTCATCGTCCGTCGGCAATGCGTCGCTCATGCTGAATCTGAATCCGCTGCCGCCCGAGGCCAACCCCGTCGCACCGCTTCCGTATCTACAGATCACGGGAAAGAACTTCACGTCGCAAGCCAATTTCAACAAAGTGTTTCCGAGCAATGTCACGGCCAACGGTTCGGCGAGCGTCCATAATCTCCAGATCATCGGCTCGCTTGTCGGCGGCCAAACACTCACTTATTCCGGCAGCGCGCCGCCCAACACCGTGCTCTACGATAGCCCAACCGTCACCGTGACGCTGAATCGGCAAATGCAAGTGGGGCTGATCTCGTGCTCGCCCAATTGTGTGTACACGCCATACAGCATCACGGTCACAGCGCTTGCGATCGATCTCAACAAGGCGGACGTGGACGGCCATAAAGTAACGGGCGAAATCGTCATCGGCGAGTCCGCGGCGCAGTAGGACTGTGATATAAGTCCGCGCAGCTCGATCGGGCGAGCCGCGCATGTTAGTTCGTGCCGGATGGAGGGCGCTCATGAATCGATTTTCTTCGGGCGCGACTTGGATGGCGTTGACCGCGTTTTGCGTGGGCGTGCCCGCAAGCGCATGGGCCAATGATGCGTTTGGTATTCGCGCCGGTATTTTCAGCGAAACGGTGTTGAGCCATTTCGGACCCATCGGTCAGGTATCGCACAAGAACAACGGCGCTTACGACAAAAGCACGAGTGTCGCACATGTGAATGAGGTGAATCCCATAGCGACGGGTACGCTGCCGCCTTATTTCTTCATCGAGGCGAAGGGCCTTTCGTCGGAGGTGAAAGATAACGGCATCGCCGTCGATACGACGAGTACATCGTCGAGCAATTCCGTTGCGCATGCGAAGCTTACGATAAACATCAATCCGCCGCCGGGCATGGCAGTGCCCATTCCCTATCCCGCGTTGCTTGTGCAGGCGAGCGGCCTTTCCACACAGGCGAACTTCACCACCATTGTTACGGGGCCGAACACTGCCGCGAGCAGTTCGAGCATAGGGTCGCTGCGCATCATGGGCACACTGTTCTCGTCGCCGGTCGTCTATTCGGGCAGTGCGCCGCCCAACACGGTGATCTATGACGGTCCGCATGTGACCGTAACGCTCAACAAGGTGGCGGAGGAGGGTACCCTGGTCTGTACGCCCGATTGCGCGCTGAAACCGTCGAGCATTGCGGTGGAGGCCGTGAATATCCGCCTGCGCAACGCCTCCATAGATGGGCACACGATCAACGGCGATATTGTCCTGAGCCGGGCGGCTGCGCAGTAGCAGCGTCAAAATTTCCCTTCCGGATGGGCCCGGCCGGGTTTGCCCGCGGGCGGGCGCATCCCTATAGTCCGCGCCCCGGCGGCCTAGGCCGCCATAGGTCGGGGCGTGGCGCAGCCTGGTTAGCGCACCAGTCTGGGGGACTGGGGGTCGTGAGTTCAAATCTCGCCGCCCCGACCAATTCTTTCCGTCGCATATCCCCGTGCGAACCGAATTCATTTGCGTAGCTTCGCGCGGGGGGCTTTGCTTCGATCATTCGCGGCGGGGCGTGAATAGGATTTCATTCGCATACCCGCCGCTTTGCCCAACGCCAATGATGGCGCGGGCCAAAGCAAAAGGGGTGACGCTCATGAAAACGTCTGTTGCATTGATGCTTGCATCCGTATCGTTGCTTGCGATTTCCACTGCCGCGTCCGCGCAGGATGCACCAAGGGCTTATGACAATGGGCCCATCTGGGACATTCAATCCATCCAGACCAAGCCCGGCCATTTCGACGATTACATGCGCTTCGTCGCAACGACGTGGCGCGTGCAGGAAGAGGCGTTGAAGAAACAAGGTGCCGTGCTGGACTATAAAGTTTACAACGTCGTGGACCCGCGCGACAATGAGCCCGATATCTTCCTTGCAGTCGAATATAAGGATATGGCGGCCTATGACGCGCCGCTCGACGCGCAGGATGCGCTCATGAAAAAGGTCTATGGCTCGGTCCCGGACGCCAACAAGAAAATGATCGACCGCGATGCTATCCGTACTGTGCGCGGCGATCTGCTTACGCGCGAGATGATCCTGAAATAAGTGATGCTTGGCGGCGGCGGTTCGTCCGCTGTCGCCATTTTATTCGCGCGCGAAGACTTTTGATGTCTCGCGATGGACGAGACCGCGCACGAAGCGCGGGGCGAAGGCTTTGATGCGGTCGATCCAGGCGATGCCTTCGGGCACGTAATAATGGATCTTGTCGCCATGATAGGCCTGCCATACGACATCGGCGACGGCGCTTGCGGGCATGAGGCGGAACAGGCCTGATTTGCGCGCGTGCAATTCCTCTTCCGTGGGCCGACGGCTATCGGAGCGGTTGGGCGTTGCGCGCAGGATGGCGGTATCGATAAGGCCCGGCAGCGTGTCGGCCACACGCACGCCATGGCGCGCGAATTCGATGGAGAGCGCTTCGGTCAATCCCTTCACTGCGAATTTCGTGGCCGCATAAACGGCAATGCGCGGCATGCCGTAAGTAGCCGAGGATGACGATGTGGAAAAGCACAAGGAATTCGGTGTCGCTTTGAGCAACGGCAAGGCAGTGTAGATGCCTGTCAGTACGCTGATGAAATTCACCTGTACGACGCGCAGCGCGTTTTCATAGGGAATGTCCTCGAACCAACCGCTTTCACCGATTCCGGCATTGTTGAAGAGCAGATCGAGCTTGCCGTCGGTTTCGTCGGAGAATGCCGCGACCGTGGTCTCGAAATCGGCTTTGTTCGTCACGTCGAGTTTGCGCGTGAGGCAATTGTCGGAGCCGATCTCCTGCGCGAGGGCGCCAAGGCCCGCTTCGTTCACATCGAACGCACCGACGAACCAGTCTTTGGATGCGAAGAGCGTCGCCGTCGCGCGGCCGATGCCGCTCGCAGCACCAGTGATGAAGATGGATTTGCGTCCGCGCGCTTTGCCCGTCATGACGATCTTCCCCGTAAACTCGGGAAAGCGTTATCAAAAATCCAAGGCGACGTCGAGCGAGGGCGCGCTATGCGTGATCGCGCCGGAGGAGATATAGTCCACGCCGGTCTCCGCGATCTCGCGCACCGTTGCGAGCGTCACATTGCCGGAGGCTTCGAGCACGGCGCGGCCCGCGGCCATCGCGGCGGCGCGCGTCAGATCGGCAATGCTCATATTGTCGAGCAGGATTGTGTCCACGCCCAGTGCAAGTGCTTCCTCAAGCTGCTTGAGCGTGTCGACCTCGATTTCGATTTTCGTCATATGGCCGAGGCCTTCGCGCACGCGCGAGATGACACGCGCGATGCCGCCAGAGGCCGCGAGGTGATTGTCCTTGATGAGCACAGCATCATCGAGACCAAAGCGGTGATTGAATCCGCCGCCGCAACGCACCGCATATTTCTCGAGTGTGCGCAGGCCAGGTGTCGTTTTGCGCGTGCAGACGATGCGAGCCTTCGTGCCTACGACCGCATCGACAAGCGCACGCGTTGCCGTCGCGACACCGGACAGATGGCCGAGGAAATTCAGTGCAACGCGTTCAGCTGTGAGCAATGAACGTGCGGAACCTTCGACGGTCGCGAGTGTCGTGTCGGCTGCGACTTGCGAACCGTCCGGAATTTCACATGTGAATTTCAACTGCGGATCGACAAGGCGGAACGCGCATTCGGCGGTGATAAGACCTGCGATGGTTCCGGCTTTGCGCGCGATTATGCGCGCGTTCGCAGTTTGCGTTGCCGGGATTGTGAGATCAGTCGTGATGTCGCCCGCGCGGCCTAGATCTTCCTCGAGTGCGTGTCGCACAATCGGCTCGATGAGCAGCGCATGCGGCGGGCGCGTGAAGGGCAGGGCGAGGCTCATCGCAATCAGAGTGCTGCTTGCGCAGGCGGGGTTTCGCGTGCTTGCACAATCTTCTCCGCATCCCCGAGCGTGAGGAAAGAACGGTGAGGGAATTCATCCGTCTGCGGATAATCGCTGCGGAAATGCGCGCCACGGCTTTCAGTACGGGCAAGCGCCGCAGCAGCGGTGAGTTTCGCGGCAGCCGTCATATTGAGAAGCGCGGGTTCCGCGCCGCCCGCGCGTTCGATCTGCGAAATCGTTTCCAGCGCTTTGCGCAAACCGTCAGCGTCGCGTTCCATGCCGACGAGCTTCGTCATCGCCTCACGTAAAACGGCAGGTGGGGCTGGGGCTGCGAAACGTTCCGGCGCGGGCGGGCGGCCGCGGCCTTCGCGCGGCACGATGACGGAACGCACATCGTCCGCCGCGCGTGCTCCAAACACGAGCGCTTCAAGCAGCGAGTTGGAGGCGAGACGGTTCGCACCGTGCAGCCCCGTGCTCGCGCATTCGCCGACGGCCCACAATCCTTCGAGCGAGGAACGTCCGCGTGCGTCGGTCGCGATGCCGCCCATGTGATAATGCGCGGCAGGTGCCACGGGGATTGGCTCATGCGTGGGATCGATGCCTGCGGACTTGCATGCGGCGTAAACAGTCGGGAAGTGCGATGCGAATTTCTCACCAAGCGCTTCACGGCAATCGAGGAATACGCGATGGCCTTTTGCGATCTCGCGATGAATAGCGCGCGCCACGACATCGCGCGGTGCCAATTCCGCATTCGTATGGATCGATGCCATGAAGCGGCGTCCGGTTTCGTCGATGAGCACCGCGCCTTCGCCGCGCAATGCTTCGGTCGCAAGTGGGGCGGGATCGCGGCCGATGGCGATGGCAGTGGGATGGAATTGCACGAATTCCGCATCGGCGATCACCGCGCCCGCGCGCGCCGCCATGCCGAGGCCTTCGCCGCGCGACTCAAGCGGATTTGTCGTGACGGAATAAAGCGCGCCGAGTCCGCCCGTCGCGAAAATGACCGCAGGCGCGCGGAACAACACAAGCCGCGCTTCGACACCGAGGCCATAACGCGCAAACAGACCCGCAACGCGGCCATCTTCCATCGCAAGTTCGACGGCGTGGAAACCTTCGAGCACTTTGATTGACGGTGTGGCGAGCGCGTGTTCGGCGAGAATGTGCGTGACCTCCGCGCCCGCGCGATCGCCTTTCACGTGCACGATGCGCGCGGCGCCATGAGCGGCTTCGCGGCCAACAGCGAGCGTGCCATCCGCATTGCGGTCGAACGGCGCGCCGAGCTTGACGAGATCATTGATGCGGGCAGGGGCCTCGCGCGCAACCATCGCGGCAATGTCTGCATCGCAAAGGTCCGCGCCCGCCGCGAGCGTGTCGGCGGCATGCGATTGCCATGTATCGCCTGCGCCCACTGCCGCCGCGATGCCGCCTTGCGCCCATGCGCTTGATCCCGATGCACCAGGCCGCGCGCCCGCAAGCACGAGCGAAGGAAACGGCGCAAGTTTCAACGCAGTGAACAAACCGGCAAGGCCTGCGCCCAATATCAGCGCGCCCTTGGCCTCGATCACGTTGTCGATGGGGCGGGACATCTTATGCCGCCTTCTGCTGCGGCAGCTTCACCGCAAGCATGCGGTCCACGGATTTCTTCGCGCGTGCCGCGATATCCGCGTCAACAAGCACTTCGACGCTCATCGTTTCAAGCGCGTGCAGGATCTTCGGCAGCGTGATGCGCTTCATGTGAGGGCACAAATTGCACGGACGCACGAAATCGACATCGGGATATTCGACGGCGACATTGTCGCTCATCGAACATTCCGTCACCATCACCACGCGCGCTGGGCGATGTTTGCCGACATAGTTGATCATCGCGGAGGTCGAGCCAGCGAAATCGGATTCCGCCACCACTTCCGGCGGGCATTCGGGATGGGCGAGCACGACAACGCCCGGATTGGCGGCGCGGAATTCGCGGATATCGGCGGCGCTGAAGCGCTCATGCACTTCGCAGCGGCCTTTCCATGTGATGATCTTTACACGCGTCTGGTTCGCCACATTCTGCGCGAGATATTCATCCGGAATCATGATGACGGTATCCACGCCCCATTCGCGCGCGATGTCCTCCACAACCGCAACCGCATTGGAGGACGTGCAGCACACATCGCTTTCGGCTTTCACTTCTGCGGATGTGTTCACATAGGTGACGATGGGAAGACCGGAATATTTCTGTTTCAGCAGACGCACATCCGCGCCCGTGATCGATGCAGCAAGCGAACAGCCTGCTTTCGGATCGGGGATCAGCACGGTCTTTTCGGGGCAGACGATCTTCGACGTCTCCGCCATGAAATGCACGCCCGCCTGCACAATGATCTTCGCGTCGGTCTTCGCCGCCTCGCGCGCGAGCGCCAGGCTGTCGCCCGTGAAATCGGCAACGCAATGGAAGATCTCCGGCGTCATGTAATTGTGGCCGAGGATGACGGCGTTCTTCTGCCGCTTCAGCGCGTTGATCGCGCTGATATAAGGAGCGTGCACGGCCCATTCGATCTCGGGCACGACATGGGCGACCTTGGCATAGAGGGCGGATGTGGCGCGGGCCACCTCAGGCGTGAAGGACAATTCCTTCTGCCGCTTCGTCAGCTCCAGACCCATCTTCGCCTCCTTTATACTCTATTTGAGTATATATGTAGGGCAAAAAGACCGGCCTTCAAGGGCCGGTACGCTACGGGGTTATGCTACACATGAGCATAAATGCGTCAAGTACCAGATGGATCCGCTCGTTATGTAAAAGTCATCGGCGTGCCATAAATGTTACTAAGGTCTTAAGATTTGTTGCGGATTCGCCACGGTCGATTTGGATTCCGGACATAATCTGTCTTTGTCCTATCGACGTCTTGCGCGAACCCCATTAGGCACGCCCGCGTAAGTTCATAAGAAGGGAAATAAACGTGAAACTCTACTCTGCTTTGTTTGTCTCTGCTTGCGTGCTCGCCATGGCCGCGCCCGCTTCGGCGCAGTTCTCCGGCACAATCGGCACCGACTACACGCATATCAGCACGGATGGCGATGACGCCAATCTCTGGAACATCAACGGTCTGGGCGCTTTCAATCTTCCCGGCACGGGCTTCAACGTGCAAGGCAATGTCGGCTACAGCAACATCTCTGCCGACAGTGAGAACGGCAACGTCTGGAGAGGCGGCGGCGCTGCGTTCTTCGGCGATGACATGTTCCGCATCGGCGCGACGGCCACCTACAACAGCTTCGAAGTGCATGACTTCGCCAGCATTCATTTCACGAATTACGGCGCCTTTGCCGAATGGTTTCCCGC
>DATHQA010000123.1:0-3292 GCA_035483375.1 Rhizomicrobium sp.
ACGCCCGTGCCGGCGATGATACCGAAAACGACATCCATGCCTTTAGCTGCGCCATCAACGCTTTCGGACAGCGCGAAGCATTTCGCGTCATTCGCGACGCGGGTGGGGCGGTGCAGCATCGCACTCAAATCCGTGTCGAGCGGATGACCGATAAGGTTTGTCGAATTCGCGTTTTTAATGAGTCCGGTTTTCGGACTGAGCGCGCCTGGCGTCGCGATGCCGATGCTTCCATGTCCGCCGAGTTCTTTTTCCGCGCTCTCAACAAGATTGTGTATCGCAGCAAGCGTATCGCCATAGCCTGTGTGCGGCGTCGGCACGCGGCGGCGCAGGATCTCGTTTCCACTATCATCAAGCGCCGCGATCTCGATTTTCGTTCCGCCCAAATCGATTCCAATGCGCATCTACTTCTCCGCAAGGTGCGAAAGGATGAACGCTTCGGCGTCATGCCATGTGTCGGCACGCAAATGTGCATCCGGTGCGGGTGGCAGCAGCGGCTTCAAACGCTCGTCACCGATCAGATGGATGCGAAACACGTCCGGTGCTTCTTCCGCTGCGGAAGCCAATTGTTGCGGAATATCGTCCACGAAGAAAACGGGATGGCCGCTGCGCGCCGCGAGTTGCTTCACAGCCGGGCCTTTCATGCCGCCATTCGTGACGAGCGGATAATGCAACCTACGCCATGCCAGATTGCGGAGACGCGCAGGCGCCTGTGCCTTGGTTACGTTCGACAACACAACAATATCCATGCGCTGCGAAAGCCGCGCCAGCGATTCGCGCGCGCCTTCCACGCAAGTCAGCGAATCGGTCACGCGGCGAAATTCGATAAGCAATTCGGTCACTTCGGGATCTGCGACCACAATCCCATCACGATTCTTCACATTTCCATGGAGCCGGTAGGTCGAAAGATCGAGTTGCAGGGCGCGCTCGGCAAGAAAATTCGAAAATCCCTCTACGAAAAGAAAAATCACTTCGTCGGCATCGGTGATGAGCAGTGGCCGTCCGCTCAGCGGCACATCAGCGGCATTGTGGAACAAAAGCTCGCTCATTACGCAGACAGAACATGGTGGGCCATATGCACGTCGCGCGCGGGTAGGCTTTCGTCCTCGCAAAAACGGCTCACAAGCTCCTCGTTATGCAGGAGAAAGTCGAGGATTGCGGATTGCATAGCCGGTTCCTCCGCGCGTATCCGCAAATCCGCGGCACTCGACCCCGAAAGATTAAGAAAGCGTTCCAGTCCGCCATCGGAATTAGCCAAGAACGCCAGTGCTTTGAGTGCGATAATTTCAGCGGTTTCGCGGGTCATCGGGTGAGTCATCGTCAAGGGAGCGTTAAGACATCCAATTTAATACTAAGCAAGAAGGCCCGAGGCAGTTTTCCACCGCTCTTCGGGAACTTTAACAAAAAAGCCTTCACGGGCGTATGGGTCAACGGTGCGGAGAGCCTGATTATGGACGCCAAGATGAAGACGGTTCTGATCGTGGAAGACAATGAGCTCAACATGAAGCTCTTCCACGATTTGTTGGATGCCCACGGCTACAAGATCCTCCAGACGAAAGATGGTATGGAGGCGCTCGATATCGCGCGGGAGCATCATCCGGACCTGATCCTTATGGATATCCAGCTGCCGGAGGTTTCCGGCCTGGAAGTCACCAAATGGCTCAAGGAAGACGATTCGCTCAAGGCGATTCCCGTCGTGGCCGTCACCGCTTTCGCCATGAAGGGCGATGAAGAGGTCATCCGCCAGGGCGGTTGCGAAGCCTATATCTCCAAGCCGATCTCCGTGACGGGCTTCCTCGACACAGTTCGCCGCTTTATCGGATAGTGCCATGACCGCTCGCGTCCTGGTGGTCGATGACATTCTTTCGAATGTCAAATTGCTCGAAGCCAAGCTGACCGCCGAATATTTCGAGGTCGTCACGGCCTATAGCGGCATGGAAGCGCTCAGCAAGATCGAGACGGCTGAGCCGGATATCGTGCTGCTCGACGTGATGATGCCGGGCATGGACGGGTTCGAGGTCTGCCGCCGCATCAAGCACAATTCCAAGACTGCGCATGTTCCCGTCGTGATGGTGACGGCTCTCGATCAGCCGAGCGACCGCGTGACGGGGCTTGAGGCGGGTGCCGACGATTTCCTCACCAAGCCGGTGGATGACGCCGCGCTATTTGCGCGTGTGCGCAGCTTGGTCCGCCTGAAGATGATGACCGATGAGCTTCGCATGCGCGAGGCGACGGGCCAGAGCATGGGTTTGCTCGATCCGGCGGAGACGCTGGTCGAGAACGCGCCGCCGGGCCGTATTCTTATCATCGAGGATCGGCCTGAATCCGCCGCATGGTTTTTGAGCGCGTTGCAGCCAGCGAATGAAGTGGCGTCGGTCGACACTTTCGAAGAAGCGCTCGTACGCGTGCGCGGCGGCGATTACGATTTGATCGTGGTGAGCCTCGGTGTGCGCGGTTTCGACGGCCTGCGTCTTTGTTCGCAGCTTCGTTCGCTGCCGGAAGGCCGCAACGTGCCGATCCTTGTCGTCGTCAGCGAAGGCGAACGCCGCAAGCTGACGCAAGCGCTTGAGATGGGCGTGAACGATTATCTCACGCGCCCCGTCGACAAGAACGAACTCATCGCGCGCGTGCGCACGCAATTGCGCAAGAAGCGCTACGCCGATCAATTGCGCCACAATGTGCAGCTCAGCCTCGAAATGGCGATCACCGATCAGCTGACGGGCTTGCACAATCGCCGCTATATGGGCCGCCATCTCGACACGCTCGTGCAGAGCGCGAAGAAATCCGGCAAGCCGCTTGCGTTCCTCATCATGGATATCGATTACTTCAAGTCGGTCAATGACACGCATGGCCATGATATCGGCGACGAAGTGCTGCGCGAATTCGCGGGCCGTATCGGAGCCAACGTACGCGGCATCGATCTCGCGTGCCGTTACGGCGGCGAGGAATTCGTGGTCGTGATGCCTGACACCGATATTTCTTTCGCCTATATGGTGGCGGAGCGTCTGCGCAAAAGCGTGGAAGCGACGCCGTTCGCCATCAGCCGCGATCCGAGCAAGCTCAATGTCACGATCAGCATCGGCATTGCAGCGTCCGAAGGGGATGACGATAGCGCCGATGCGCTGCTTCATCGTGCCGACCAAGCGCTTTATCGCGCCAAACGCGACGGACGCAATCGCGTAGTCGCCGACGCGGCATAATTTCGATGGCGAAAGCCGATCCAATCTATGGCCGGTTTGTAGCCGGTGCGGCGAGTTTCTTCGCACTGTTCGAATTTCTTTATTTCAGAACATCG
>DATHQA010000124.1:0-3634 GCA_035483375.1 Rhizomicrobium sp.
ATCGCGCACGGCTCGCCACCGAGACGGAGCGTTTGCGTTCGGCATTGCTGACCTCCATCAGCCACGATCTGCGCACGCCGCTTGCGTCGATCCTCGGTTCGGCGAGCAGTCTCAAATCCTATGGCAAGGCGCTGGACGAACCCGCGCAGGAAGAACTCATCGGCACGATTCAGGAAGAAGCCGAACGGCTCAATCGTTTCATCGCCAATCTGCTCGACATGACGCGGCTGGAATCAGGCGCGATCGAGCCGCATGCCGATCTTGTCGATCTCACCGACGTGGTGGGAAGTGCGGTGCGCCGCGCTGGCAAAGTGACTGCACAACACACTATCGAACTCGATCTGCCGCCCGATCTTCCGATGCTGAAGCTCGATCCCGTATTGTTCGAACAGGTCTTGTTCAATCTTCTCGACAATGCCGCGAAATATGCACCCGCCGGAACCAAGATCCGCGTCGAAGCGGCGCGTGAGGGCCGCTTTGTGCGCCTGCGCGTGCTCGATGAAGGTGACGGCATTCCCCAAGACGAGCTTGAACGCATCTTCGACAAATTCTATCGCGTGCAGGCCGTGGACCGGAAACGCGCAGGCACGGGCTTAGGCCTTGCGATCTGCCGCGGTTTCATCGAAGCGATGGGCGGCACGATCGCGGCAGGCAATCGCACGGACCGAAAGGGCGCGATGTTCACGATCACATTGCCTGTGCCAAACGCAACACAAACGCAGGATCGCGCGGCATGAGTAACGCTCCTCTCAGTATCCTCGTCGTCGATGATGAGCCTCCCATAAGGCGGTTCCTGCGCACGAGTCTTTCGGCGCAAGGCTATAACGCGATTGAGGCCGATGACGGGAAGACCGCGCTTGAGATGCTGCGGCGCAACCACGTGGATGTTCTCGTGCTCGATCTCGGCCTTCCCGGCATGGGCGGTTTCGAGGTGATCGAGCATCTGCGCGATGGCGGCTCGACCTTGCCGATCATCGTGCTTTCGAGCCGCACGGACGAAGCGGGTAAAGTGAAGGCGCTCGACCTCGGCGCCGACGATTACGTGATGAAGCCGTTCGGCATGGACGAATTGCTCGCGCGCATCCGCGCGGCTGTGCGGCATCGCCTGCAACGCGAAGGCGAGAAGCCCGTGTTCAAGACAGGCGAGCTTTCCGTTGATCTCGTCCGCCGCATCGTCATGGTGCGCGACCAAGAAGTGAAACTGACGCCGCGCGAATACGATCTGTTGCGCCTGCTCGTGGCCCATGCGGGCAAGGTTCTCACGCACAAATTCATCCTGCGCGAAGTGTGGGGCGGCGAGACGGACGTGCAGTATTTGAGGATTTACATACGCACGCTGCGCCAGAAGCTCGAAGCCGATCCGCAGCAACCGAAATTGATCCTCACCGAACAGGGTGTGGGTTATCGGCTCAAAAGTTCGGATTAGAGCGGTTTAGTTTTCAGATAAAACCAAACGTCATGGCAGGGCGTGACCCTGCCATCCATCACGCTCGCGTCCGCGAGCGCAAAAGAGTCTTTCCGACGCGTGGACACGCATCGGATGGATGGCCGGATTAAATCCGGCCATGACGGAAAAATAAGAAATGATCCCGATCCGAGATAATTCAAGCCGAACGCAATTCCGATTTTATCTGCTCGACAAGCCATTGCACGGCGGGATCATGCGCACCGCGCCGCCACACGGCCATGATGTTGAACGGCGGAATTGCGACGGGCGATTCATAGGTCCGCAAATGGAAGTAGCCCGCATAATGCGCGATGAGATGCGCGGGCATCGTGACGATGGCGTCTGTACTGGCGACCGCCGCAAGCGCACTGAGGAATATCGGCACGGCGGCCACGACGCGGCGTTTCTTGCCCTGTTGCGCGAGGATTTCATCGACGATCTCCGTCGTGCCGCCGCCCGCAGAGACGAGGATATGATCGTGCGCGAGATAATCATCGAGGCTTAGCGCATCGCCAACGCCCGCATGATCCTTCCGCGCCGCGACACGATAATGTTCCTCACATAGCGCCGTGCTGCTGACAACCTTCGGCAGGACCGAGAAATGACCTAGCGCGAGATCGATATCGCCTTCGACGAGATCCTTCAGCGCCTGTTTCGGCGTCACCGCGCGCAGCACAAGCCGCATATCGGGCGCAAACTGCCCGCATAGCGCGATGAGATGCGCGCCGAACAGCGCGATTTCGTAATCGGGCCCGCCGATCCTGAGCGTGCGCGCGCAAGAGGCGGCATCGAACGCCACGGGCTCGGCGAGCATCACGCCCGCCGGTTCCCTTACCCGCACCTCGGTGATGAAATGCTTGCCCTTCACTTCTTCTTTTTCCGGCGCTTCTCGTCTTCCGAATTGTCGTCCCCGACATAACCCATCACGTCGACCGTGATGACGGACATGTCGTTCAGCGTGGAGCGCGCGGCGCTCGCGACGGACTGCGCGGCCTGTGCTGCCGCTGCGGACGCCGAACTCGCGCTTGTCTGCGTGCCGATGGCGACGGATGCCGCGGCGGGAATGCCGAACGACGTTCCGCCGACGCTGAAATTGCTCGCATTCGCAACCGTCAACGCCGCGATGAACAGATTGCCCGCCACGCGCACGCCGGCTGCACCCGCGTCCACAGTGCCGCGCGGCGCGATGAGGAACACATCGGGCGGCGTCACGCTCGGATCGGATTCGAAGGCCGCGATGCCCGCGCCCGTCACGCCGCCGACGGAATCGACCTGCGAGAACAAATCCTCATCCACTTGGACGACGATGGGCGGGAAGTTCGCGGATGTTTTCGGCCCCTGACCGGCATTGAGGCTGCCGTTCGACGACCACATCTCGATATCGCCGCCGTCCTCAGTGAACAGACGGCTTTGATTGAGGAGAAAATCGTCATCGGTGAACGTGTCGATGGAGCCGCCGCGCAGCGTGAGAATGCCTTCGAAGCCCGCCGGAATGTCCGTGATCGCGGACGGCAGCGGCTCATTGTTCACATTGCCGGAGAACAGGCTGCCGCCGATATAGGCGCGGCGCGCGGCCTGGCTCGCGGTCGCAACCGTCGATCCGGCCAGCACGCGGCCACCGGGACCGAGGATATAGATATTGCCGCCGCGCGTGGTTTCGATCGCAGCAAGACGCAGATCGAGATCGCCCGTCTGCACGAGCTGATTGGCGCCGTTACCGCCGCCGGAAAGATCGTTCTGCGTATAGCCGAGCGAAGCGGGGAACAGCGTGTTCACCGCGCGATAGCCGCGGCTATATTGCTTGTAGGACGGGCTTGTCGGAATAGATGTCTGTTCCAGCTCGTTGAAATAGACGTTGTCGAGAATGAAGATGCGCTGCTGCAATTCCGGCAACGCGGCGAACGCGGTATAGGCCTGCGCGTAGGTGACGCTCGTCGTGCCATACGCTGCCACAAGTTGCGCCGCCGCGTTCTGCTGCATCCAGTTTATGAGAACGGGACCATAGATCGGCTGCGAACGGTCGGGCACGAGATCGCCCGCCGCGTCCTTCACCTGCACGAACAGCGAACCGTCGAGGTTCGCGAGATTGGCGGGATCGAGATAATAATTGCGGAACGCATCGTAATCCGCGCCTTTGCCGACGCCGAATTCGACATAAAGGCTCGCGCCCGTGTTGGGCAGCCACGG
>DATHQA010000125.1:0-3327 GCA_035483375.1 Rhizomicrobium sp.
CCGCAATCGGCGGACGCGGTCCCACTCGCGCGGACGGCGGCAGAGTGAAACGCCTTTTCTCCGGCCAAATCGGCCTATATTAAGCGCGCTGCCGAAGGAGCCTTTAGAAGCGTATGGCGCGGCGTATTCTTTTTGTAGTTCTCATCGTGTTGGGCGGGCTTGGCATCGCCGGCGCGGGCATGGTTGGCGTCTATATCTGGTCGCTCATGCGCGGGCTGCCGAGCGTGGAGGCGCTGCGCGATTACAATCCGCCGGTCACGACGCGCGTCTATGCGGGCGACGGCACGATCCTCGGCGAATACGCGCGCGAGCGGCGCATCTTCGTGCCCATCGAATTCGTGCCGAAGCTTGTCGTGGATGCGTTCACATCGGCCGAGGACAAGAACTTCTTCCTGCATCCCGGCGTGGACCCGTCCGGTATCCTGCGCGCGGGCGTGAAAGACATTTTCAACGCGCTTCAGCACAAGCGGCTGGAAGGCGCGTCCACCATCACGCAGCAGGTGGCGAAGAACTTCCTGCTCAGCAACGAAGTGTCGGCGTCGCGCAAGATCAGGGAAGCCTTCCTCGCGCTGCGCATCGATGCGACCTATTCGAAGCCGAAGATCCTCGAACTTTATCTGAACGAGATTTTCCTCGGTCAGAATTCCTATGGCGTGGCATCGGCTGCGCTCAATTATTTCGGCAAATCGCTCGATCAGCTCGATATCGCGGAAGTTGCTTACCTCGCGTCGTTGCCCAAAGCGCCCAGCAATTACGATCCGCGTTTCCACAAGGCGGCGGCGCTGGCGCGGCGCAATTGGGTCATCGGGCAAATGGCCGAGAATGGTTACATCAGCCGCGCCGCCGCGCGCGCCGCGATAGCCGAAGACCTCGTCACGCATTCCCGCCCGCTCGGCATTCAGACGGAAGATGCTGACTATTTCGTCGAGGATGTACGCCGTCAGCTTTATGCGAAATACGGTTCGCAGACGCTTTACGACGGCGGCTTGCAGGTGCGTTCGACGCTCGATACGCGGCTGCAGAATTTCGCAGTAGACGCGTTGCGCATGGGATTGGTGCGTTACGACCATCGCCATGGCTGGCGCGGCGCGGTCAGCAATATCGATATCCACGGCGACTGGAAGAACACGCTTGCAAGCGCGGGCAATCAATCGGGCATCGAGACATGGCGCATCGCTGTTGTGCTCGGTTTCGGTGACGACAAGTCCATCCAGGTCGGTTTCGCGGACGGCACGCAAGGCAAGATTCCATTCTCGGAATTGACCTGGGCGCGCAAGCCCAATCCCGACGCGTCTGTGGGCGCGTCGCCGGAATCGCCGCATCAGGTCGTGAAGGAAGGCGATGTCATTTATGTCGAGCCGAACGGCAAAGGCGATTACGGTCTGCGCCAAATCCCGAAAGTGAACGGCGCGATTGTCGTGATGGACCCGCATACGGGCCGGGTGCTCGCGATGTCGGGCGGCTTCTCTTACGCTTCAAGCGAGTTCAATCGTGCGAGCCAGGCGATGCGCCAGCCCGGTTCGTCGTTCAAGCCGTTTGTGTATGCGGCGGCCCTCGACAATGGCTACACGCCGGTCAGCAAAATACTCGACGCGCCGTTCGAGATGTATCAGGGGCCGGGCCTGCCGATCTGGCGGCCGGAGAATTTCGAACACAAATTCATCGGGCTCGCCACGCTGCGCCGCGGCATCGAGCTTTCGCGCAACCTCATGACCATCCGCCTTGCGCAAGCCGTGGGAATGAACAAAGTTGCTCCGTACACGGAACGCTTTGGCGTCTATGACCATCTGCCGCGCAATCTCGCCAATTCGATTGGTGCCTACGAGACGACGCTGCTGCGCATGACGACGGGCTACGCCGAGTTCGACAATGGTGGCAAGAAGATCAACGCCACGCTCATCGATCGCGTGCAGGACAGGAACGGTCACACGATCTATCGCCATGATGGCCGCACATGTGAAGATTGCAATGCGTCATGGACGAAGCAGCCCGATCCGCTCATTGCCGACAATCGCGCGCAGGTCATCGATCCGCGCACGGCCTATCAGATCGTGTCGCTGTTGCAGGGCGTGGTGCAGCGAGGCACCGGCCGTTCCGTCGCCGTCATCGGCAAGCCGCTTGCGGGCAAGACGGGCACATCGAACGAATCGAAAGATGTGTGGTTCATCGGCTTTTCGCCCGATCTCACCTGCGGTGTGTTTGTGGGCTATGACGACCCCAAGACGCTCGGCAAATTCGAGCAGGGCGCAACCGTGGCCGCGCCTATCTTCCGCGACTTCATGAAGGAAGCGCTGGCGGACGTGCCGCCCATCCCGTTCCGCGTACCGCCGGGAATCGTGTTCGTGCCTGTCGATGCGATCTCCGGCGCGCAGACGAGCGAGGGCGCGGCGGGCTCCATCGAAGAAGCGTTCAAGGCAGGCACAGAGCCGGGGGCCGCGAGCCTCGACGATGTGCCGCCCGCAAGCGAGAACACCTCTGGCCAGAGCTATGGCCCTTCCACCAACGTCGGTGAGGGCACGGGCGGCCTTTATTGAAGTTTTCCCATAGCGCAGTGGCCTGATCGGGCGTACAGTAGGCGGATGCTTGGCGGAGGGTCGGCCATGCGTTCATTTCCGATGTTCAGCGTACTGACGGCGGCAGCGATGCTGGCTGCACCCGCTTATGCGGATTACACGAAGCCGCGCGTGGACACGTCGCGACCGCATCCTGGTCCCGTCTATCCCGCAACAGCTGAAGCCGCGGGGGAAGAAGGCACGGTTGTACTCCACCTTCATATTTCGGCATCCGGCAAGATCGTTCGCTTCAAGGTGAAGCAATCGAGCGGCTTTGCGGATCTGGATAGCGCTGCGGTGACGACCGCCCTCAACTGGCATTATCTGCCCGCGACGGAAAACGGCTCGACGAAATCGGACGACATGGATCTCGCGATCCAGTTCAAGCTTCCGCAAGCGCCGCCCGCGAATCCGGCGGGATTTGTCCCACCCCATTGATGTCTTTACAAACGTCCCCGCGCTCGCCATATCGTGCGCATGCGCCCGGAAACAGAACGCACCGTCGAAGAGATCAAGCAGACCATCGCGCTGCTGAGGAGGCATCTTTGACTGGGATCGCGCCACACGCCGCCTCGACGAACTGAACGCCAAGGCCGAAGACCCCGCGCTCTGGAACAATCCGCAGGAAGCCCAAAGCCTGATGCGCGAGCGTCAGCGGCTCGACGAGAATTTGTCCGCCGTGCGCGTGCTCGAAAACGAATTGGCCGATGGCGTCGGTCTCTACGAAATGGCGGAAGCGGAAAACGATTCTGCGATGACGAAGGATGCGGAAGCT
>DATHQA010000126.1:0-5113 GCA_035483375.1 Rhizomicrobium sp.
TTCTCCGCGATAACGACGATCACGCGAAAGCAGATCGTCGTCTTTTCATCGCTTGCGATTGGAGCCGTCGCACTTGCCTTCGCGCAGCCGCTTTATGCTTCCATCGGCATCGCGGTGCTGCTCACGATGAGCTATCTCGCGAATATCCTGTTTCGCACTGCGCTGGTATGGGTCGGCGCACGCGAAACGCATGAGCACGCTCCGCCGCCGCACATTCCGGATGCTCAGCTGCCGCGCTACACCGTGCTCGTGCCGCTTTACCGCGAGGCGAATGTGTTGCCTTCGCTTGTGGGCGCATTGCGCGCGCTCGATTATCCGCAACATCGGCTGGACATCAAAATCATCGTTGAATCCGATGATACGGAAACGATTGCGGCAGCCGAGACGCTCAATCCCGGACCGCCATTCGAGATCGTTTGCGTGCCGCCGCACGAGCCGCGCACAAAACCGGCGGCATGCAATTACGCGCTCAATTTCGCACGCGGCGAATTCGTCGTCATTTTCGATGCGGAGGATCGGCCAGAACGGGATCAACTCCGCAAAGCCGTTGCCGCGTTTCGCGCAGCACCACCGGATGTTGGATGCCTGCAAGCGCGGTTGAACTTTTACAACGCGAAAGAGAATTGGCTGACCGTATTGTTCGCGCTGGACTATTCTTTGTGGTTCGATTTCCTGCTGCCCGGCCTCGATCTGTTGCGCGTGCCCATGCCGCTCGGCGGCACGTCGAACCATTTCCGCACGTCCGTATTGCGCGCGATCCATGGCTGGGATGCATTCAATGTGACGGAAGATGCGGATCTTGGCATACGCCTCGCCCGTCTCGGATATCGTGCAATGACGCTCGATTCCACGACCTTCGAGGAAGCGACCAATCGCATAGGCAATTGGGTGAAGCAGCGTTCGCGCTGGCTCAAGGGTTATATGCAGACATGGCTCGTGCATATGCGCGATCCGGCGGCGCTGTTCCGGCACGCAGGGTTTCGCGGCGCGATTGCGTTTCAGCTTTTCATCGGCGGTGCGGTGGCTTCCGCGCTCATCAATCCATTGTTGTGGTGCGTTTTCATTGCTTCGCATATCTGGGGCGTGGCGCTGCTCGGTCCGGCTTACGGCTATGTACTCGAACGCGCGTCGCTGTTAAGCCTCATTACAGGCAATACGCTTTTCACATATCTCGCGATGCTCGGCCCCTATCGGCGCGGCTGGCTGGAACTCACGCCATACGGCCTCACGGCGCCGTTTTATTGGCTGCTCATCTCCGTCGCGGCCTATCGCGCGCTGTGGCAATTGGTAACGCGTCCGTTCCATTGGGAAAAGACGCAGCACGGCACGAGCAATTTCCCGGCCGCCTCATGACCATTGCCGAAACATCGACGCGCGCAAATACGCGCTGGCCAGAATTGCCGAGCCTGGCAGCACCCATCGCCGCGATGGCGCTCGCGTTTCTCGGCGCGCCGCCGATCGCCGTGCGTGCCGGCGCAACTACAGCGCTTGCCTTCATGATGCTTCGTGATCTGAACGCCGCGCGATTTTCGCCCATCGCGATTGCTGCACTGACGATACTCACATTCGCGCAAGCAGGATTGTTCTTCTGCGTAAGCGGCAACATATCGCCCTGGCCTGCTCTGGCTGCTTCAACTGTCGCATCGAGCGCCTCGTCATTCGCCGCGCGGCGCAATCCGCGTAATGTGATCCTGCTCGGTGGATCGCTTGCGGTTGTGCAGATGCTGCATGCTGCGGGAGGTGTGATCGCAGCGATCATGCTGCCTGTCTGTGCGGGCCTGCCTCGTTCCATCCGCGAAGCGCAGCGCACAGCGGGACTCTACGCGCTGCTCGTCTTCATTCCGGCAATGATGGCTGTGCTGCTTGCCTATCTGCACAATACTATCAGCTTTGAACCATCGACTTTTCTCGATGCGAGCATCGCGGTGCCTACCGCATCGCACTCGAACTCGATCTTCATGATTACGGCGTTTGCGCTCTGCGCACCTGTGATATGGCTTGCGATCTCTGTGAAATCCTTGCGCCGTATGCCCGGATTTCTTGTCGCCGCGACAGCAGGCGCGATGACCATCGCTGCAATTGCCGCCGCATCCGATATCAAATCGCTTCTCGCTGCCATCGCAGCTTGCTCCGTCACGGCCATCGCGTCCTGGCGCAGGGCTGCAAAGCACATGCATCTCGCCCTTGCCGCAAGCGCGCTCGCGGCGATCGTGTCATGGCTGCTTATCGCGGCCCTACCATTATTCGGAGATTGACATGCGTAAGCGTAAAATTCTCATAGCGGTCATTGCCGCGCTCGTTGTCCAAACCGGCGCGGCTCTCGCGGGCGCATGGACGGAGCCGCAAGGCCACGCCCAAGTCATCTCCACCTTTTTCATCAGCGATGCCTCGCGCTCCTACGACGACAAGGGCAATGCCGACATCCCCATTTCCTATACGAAAATCCTCGGCCAGACTTACGGCGCTTACGGCCTGTTCGATGGCGTGACGCTGCTGTTCGATCCCGAATACGCCATCGCGCATGAAGGCGCCCCGGGCACGATTGGAACGCGCGCCAGTGCGCTTGCCATAGGCGGCGGCGTGCAGGGGCGCGTGCTCGACAGCGAATATGGCATCGTGTCTCTCGAAGGCTATTTCAAAAGCGCGGGCGCCTTCGACACGAGCGTCACCTACAACCACCAGGCAGGCCAGCAATATGAATTGCGCGCGCTTTACGGCGCGAACTTCCCAATCTTCGACAAGACCGGCTTTGTGGATTTGGAAGTCGCAGAGCGCTGGGTTGCGGGCGCGCGGCCCAACGAAACGCCCATCGACCTGACGGTGGGCCTGCACGTCACGCAGGGCCTCATGGTGCTGGCTCAGAGCTTCAATATCATCTCAGGCAGCGATGCGGAGCCACCCTATGTCTATTACCGTAGTCACAAGGTGGAACTGTCCGCCGTACAGCATATCTGGCATCGTTATTCGTTCCAGCTCGGCGCGTTCGTTTCGCCTACCGGACAAAATTCCCTGAAAGAGCAAGGTATTACAGCTGCTCTTTGGTATGACTTCTGAAGTTCGCTGTGTGACAGTTTTGCTATTGCACTTGAGAATGATTCGCGATTAGATGCACCCATGAATGGCCCGCACAGCGTTGCGTATCTCTGCCTGACGGGCGCACTTGCGCTTGCGCCTCTCGCCGCGCTCGCCGACGATCCTATCGCGGTCACGATCAAGGATCATAAATTTTCACCTGCCGAGATTCGTGTGAAGGTGAACACGGCCACCCTGCTCTCTGTCTCCAATGAAGACGCGAGTGCCGAGGAATTCGATTCCGACGCCCTGAAGGTGGAAAAAGTCATCGGCGCGAACAGCAAAGGCCTTGTGCGCCTGCGCCCGCTTTCGCCCGGCCGCTATCCGTTTGAGGGCGAGTATCACGCCGATACGGCGCAAGGCGTCGTGGTGGTGGAATAGATGCCCGCAGCGCTCCTTATCGTCTTCCGCGAGATCGTCGAGGCGGGCCTCATCGTCGGCATCGTCATGGCCGCAACGAAAGGCGTGCCGAAGCGCGGCTGGTGGATCACGGCCGGTGTCGCCGCCGGCGTGTTGGGCGCCGGCATCGTTGCCGCGTTCGCAGACGAAATCTCGAACCTGTTCGCGGGCTCCGGCCAGGAATTGTTCAATGCCAGCGTGCTTGCACTCGCCGTCGTCATGCTCACCTGGCACAATGTCTGGATGGCAGGTCACGGCCGCGCCATGGCGCGCGACATGCGCAAAGTGGGTGCCGAAGTTGTAGCCGGTGAGCGGCCCATGGGCGCGCTCGCTATTGTTGTAGGCGTTGCCATATTGCGCGAAGGCGCGGAGGTCGTGCTCTTCCTTTATGGCATTGCAAGCCAGGGCGGCACATCGAATGCCGCGATGCTTGCGGGCGGCGCGTTGGGTCTGGCGGCGGGCGCTACCATTTCCGCACTCATCTATTATGGCTTGCTTGCGATCCCCGCTCACAAATTGTTTCGCGTGACGTCCGGCCTCATCACACTGCTCGCGGCCGGCATGGCGGCGCAAGCAATCCTCTTTGTGCAGCAAGGCGGTTATTTCGAAATCCTTACCGGCACGGTTTGGGATACGTCGTGGCTTCTGAAAGACGACAGTATCGGTGGACGCTTACTGCACACATTGGTTGGATATTCTGATAGACCCGATGGCGCGCAACTCTTTGTTTATCTCTTGACGGCGCTCACGATCGTCATGCTCATGCGTTGGGAACGCGCGCGTCACGCGAACGCCAAAATGATTCATTAGCTTGTCGCGCAATCTGACGCGAACCGCCTCGCACTTCGCGGGATTGCGCTCTTAATTGATTTTAACTTTGCGTACGTCGTTAGCGCTTCATTAATCGAAACCATATTGCGCGTGGCGTTCTCACGATTTCTTCACGCACGCTGTTCCAGAATGATCCCGGGTAGTGGTGGTGTGCCTTCTTAGGGGTCTCTTTTGATTTCGAAAGCGCCGGTGGTGCGGCCGATGACGGCCGCAAATCCAAATCGCGGAAGACCGCGCGAGCGTGAAGCCACGCGCAACGTCATTATCGATGCGGCGCGCCGTGTCGCCGCGCGTGAGGGCATTGGCGCAGTATCATTGAGCCGCGTTGCCAACGAAGCGAATTTCGCGACCGGCGTTGTGTACGGACATTTCCGCAGCAAGAACGAATTGCTGCTGTCCATGGTCGCAAACGACCTAAGCACGATGGCGCATGAAATGCGCGAGACGGGCTGGCCGGATGACGAAGCGGGCGCGCAGGCCGCATTACCGCTCGAAGAACCCGTACACGAGCAAATTCCCAATACGATTGCAGAAGTCGCCGAAGAGCCCGCTCCGCAAGAAGACGTCGAGCCTTTCGCGGGCAATGCCGGACTGACGGCCGTTGCGCGTGCGCTGCAATTGCCGGAAGAAGAAATCACGGTCGCACATGAAGAACTTGCGGCGCCGCATGAAGAAATCTTCTCCGAAGTGTCTTACGCAACGGAGCCGCTTGCGGAAGAAGTCTTAGAATCGCAGCCGATCATCGAAGAAGAAATCCTTGAACATCAGCCTGTCGAAATCGCGGCCGAAACGGATGTCGCGTTCGAGACGC
>DATHQA010000127.1:0-3934 GCA_035483375.1 Rhizomicrobium sp.
TGGCAGGCAGGGACCATTTGATTTCGGTCGGCGCCCCCGCCTCGCCAGGATTGACCCAGTAAGTGTGCCAGCCGGGACGGATTTTCTCTTCAAGTGCGACAGTTACCGTGTCACCGGGCGCAACAACACGATGTTCAGGGATAAGACGCACCTGCACTTTCGGCGCGGAATCGATCTGCGCGAAGGCGGGCGCAGCAAAAATGAAAGCCAGAAATGCGAGGAAGACGCGCATCGTGCCTGCCGCTATACCGTCAGCCTGCGCGCGCCGCCAGAAGGCCTCGCGCCAATGTGAGGGGCGATGCGGATTACCGGGGGCAAATTCGGCGGGCGGGTGCTGGCGGCGCCGGACGACAATCGCGTGCGGCCGACCGCCGGTAAAACGCGGCAGGCGATTTTCAACATCCTGGAGCATAATTTCGGCGCGGTGCTCGAAAACACCCATGTCATCGACCTTTTCGCAGGCACCGGCGCGTTGGGGCTGGAGGCGATTTCGCATGGCGCGGAATTCTGCCTGTTCGTCGATGACGCGGCGGAGAGCCGGGCGCTGATCCGGCGCAATGTCGAGGCGCTCGGGTTGACCGGAGCCACCAAGATCTGGCGGCGCGATGCGACGAATCTCGGGCCGCCCTCGCCTGGCGCGGGTGGGCCGTTCGGGCTCGCCTTTCTCGATCCGCCGTACCACGAGGGACTTGTAGAGCCTGCGCTTGCTGCGCTCCACGAGGGCTGGCTCAAACCACAAGCGATTGTGGTCGTGGAAACGGCGAGCGGAGAAGATTTCGGCGAAAACAAAAATTTTGCACACCTCGACGAACGCAATTATGGCGACACCAGAATCTCGATTCTGGAGTACCGGGACGCTTGAGATGGGAATGGAAAGCCACGCGTCAAGGAAAGAAAAAAGATTAAATTTTATCCCCGCTTTTCAGCGCCGCCCGAAAAGGCGTTCGATATCGGATAGTTTGAGTTCCACATAGGTCGGCCTGCCGTGATTGCATTGGCCGGAATGGGGCGTCGCTTCCATCTCGCGCAGCAGCGCATTCATCTCCTCGGCGTTGAGGCGGCGACCCGCACGCACGCTCATGTGACAGGCAAGCGTGCCGGAGACTTCTTCGAGACGTTCTTTCAACGAAAGCGCCGAACCCGTTTCGGCGATGTCGTCGGCGAGATCGCGTATGAGCGCTTTCGCATCGATCTTGTCCAGCATCGCGGGTACCTCGCGCAGCAGCACGGCATCGGGCCCGAACGGCTCGATGACAAGGCCGAGTTCGGCAAGCTCATCCGCGCGCGCGGCGACACGATCGACCTCAGCGGGATCGAGTTCGACGACTTCGGGGATCAGCAAAGGCTGGCGTGCGACGCCGCCCGATGCGAGCGCCTTCTTCATGCGCTCGTGTACGAGCCGCTCATGCGCCGCGTGCTGATCGACGATGACGATACCGTCCTGCGTCTGCGCAACGATATACGTCTCGTGCAATTGCGCACGCGCGAGACCGAGCGGCAACTCCTCCGTATACGGATCGCTCTCGACCTGTTCCACGCGCGCCGAATGCGCCTGCTCCGGCACGTCGAACAAAGGCGTATGGAATTGGCGCGCGGCGTCGGCCATGGCGGCAGAAGGGCGCGGCTCGGGCTGATAATAATAGGGCGCGGTTTGTGGCCTCAGCGCCGCAAGCGTCGCGCCCGCAACCGTCGTGGAGGCACGATGGCCCGCTTGCGAAAGCGTTGCTTTCAACGCAGACACGATAAGCCCGCGCACAAGCCCCGCATCGCGGAAACGCACTTCGGTTTTCGCGGGGTGAACATTCACATCGACAAAAGCCGGATCGCACTCGATGAACAGCGCGAGTGCCGGATAGCGATTGCCCGCGAGGAAATCCGCATAGGCCCCGCGCACCGCGCCGATAAGGAGCTTGTCGCGCACGGAACGCCCGTTCACGAACAGGAATTGCATGAGCGAATTGGCGCGACTGTATGTGGGCAATCCCGCGTAACCCGTGATGCGCAGGCCTTCGCGCACGGCGTCGACCGCTGCGGCATTGTCCGCGAAATCGCGGCCCATGAGACGCGAAAGCCGCTTCAGGCGGCCCGCGAACAGATCGGCTTCCGCTTCGAGATCGAGCGTAAGACGTCCATCCATCGTCAACGTGAACGCGACTTCCGGATGCGCCATCGCAAGGCGCTTCACAACGTCGGTTGTCGCCAAATCTTCGCTGCGCACGGATTTCATGAACTTCAATCGCGCGGGCGTCGCGTAAAACAATTCGCGCACTTCGACGCGCGTGCCCGATTGGCCTTGCGAAAGAAAGCCTGTGGGCGCGGGCTTCGTAACCGCCCCGCCCTCGACGCGGATTTCGTGCGCGCCGGATGTTTTCGTGCGGCTCGCCACGCTCAACCGCGAAACGGCGCCGATGGACGGCAGCGCTTCGCCGCGGAAACCCAATGTCTCGATATGTGAAAGATCGTCTTCGCCGTCTGCTTGCGGCAGTTTCGATGTCGCGTGGCGCTCGATGGCGAGCAGAAGATCGTTCGCGTCCATGCCCTCGCCGTCGTCTTCGACGAGAATGAGATCGGCGCCGCCATTCGAAACCGCGATGTCGATGCGCCGCGCGCCCGCATCGAGCGCGTTCTCGACAAGCTCCTTCACGGCGCTTGCCGGCCGCTCGACCACCTCGCCCGCGGCGATGCGGTTGATCGTGCCTTCGCCGAGCCTGCGGATTTTCATGCGCTTAAAGGGTCAGTGCTTTGCCGCCTTAGGATCGACCATTGTGCCCGCGACCACAATGGTCAGGCGCTGCGGATTGAACAGGCGTTTGGCGACGCGTTTCACATCGTCCACCGTCACGGCCTCGATGAGCGCGTTGCGCTTGACGACATAATCGGCGGGAAGCCCTGCGCGCTGAAACGCGTTGAGCTGCGCCGAGATGCCCGCATTCGATGCGAAGGCAAGCGGGAAAGAGCCCGTGAGGAACGTCTTCGCGTCGTCGAGTTCCTTTTGCGTCGGGCCTTCATCCGCAAATTTCGTCATCGTGGAGCGGATGACGTCGAGCGTCTGCTTCATGCCGTCCGCACGCGTCGCCACATCGCCCGCGACGGCGCCCGCCTTGCGATAGGTTTCAAGGCTCGTGTCGATATCGTAAGTGAGGCCGCGCTGCTCGCGCACATCCTTCATAAGGCGCGAGGAGAAACCGCCGCCGCCCAATATGTAATTCGCCACATAGGCGGGAATGAAATCGGGATCGTTGCGCAGGATGCCCGGAAGGCCGAACAAAGCAGTCGGCTGCGGCACGGGCATCGGAATTACGTGCAGGCCCGGCGCGCCGAGTTTGCCCGGAGCAGGCACGGGCGGCGGCGTGATCGCGGAGATGCCGCCAAACGCCGAAGCAAGCAACGTGTTGAGCGTCGCCTGATCCACATCGCCTGAAACCGAAATGCGCAAACCGCCGCGCACCCAATGCGTATGTGCGAAGTTCTTGATGTCGTCCGGCGTGATCGCGGCAATACTCGCAGGATCGCCCTCAACCGAATGGCCGTAAGGATGGCCGTTGAAGAACGCCTGATCGAAGCCTCGCGAAGCAACCGTTGGCGGATCGTCATCGCCCTGATGGATCCCGGTGAGAATCTGCGCGCGCACGCGATTGATCGCGTCGTCGTCGAAACGCGCCTTGGTGAGCGCGAGTCCCAGCAGCGCGAACGCATCCTTCGCGTTCTCGGAAAGCGTGATGATGGAAACGGTCGTGTAGTCGCGACCGGGCGAAACCGATAATTGAATCGCCTTGTCGGCGAGTGCGGCATGGAACGCGGTCGAGTTCTTGTTGCCTGCGCCCTCGTCCAGCAACGCAGCAGTGAACGCGGCAAGGCCCGCTTTGCCGGCCGGATCGTAAGCGGAGCCGGCCGGAAACGCCGCCGTCATCGCGATGACGGGCACGGTGTGGTC
>DATHQA010000128.1:0-2195 GCA_035483375.1 Rhizomicrobium sp.
TCGCGATGCGGATGATCTAATCCCTCGTGCGCTATTCCAACCGGTTCTTCCTCTACGCGCCGTTTGCGCTTGTCGTGGCTTTCGCTGCAGGCGTCATGCTGTTGTGGTTCCGGGCCTCAGGCGCATGGGAAAAACGCATTATCGCGCTGAACGGCCACGAAATCGCGCCGGGCGTCACGCTTTCCTATTCCTCGGAAACGATCGGCGGCTTTCCCTTCCGCGTCGATACCGTGTTCAAGAATTTCCGCATTTCGATTGCGGGTACGGGCGCGTGGCAAAGCGATGAATTCGCGATGCATGCGCTGACCTATGGCAGCGGCCACGCCGTGTTCGAAGCAGCGGGCAATCAGGTTTTCACATGGACCGGCGCGGATGGCGCGCCGCGGCGCTTCGCATTCATTCCCGGCAGCATCCGCGCGAGCAGCATCCTCAATGGCGATGCGCTTTCGCATTTCGATCTCGTTTTCGTCGCACTCGACTCGCCGACCCTGACCATCGGGCGCGGCGAAATCCATATGCGCCGCAATCCATCGTCCGATGCTGTGGATATCGCACTGAGCGGGGAGTACATCCAATCGCCGCACCATAAGAAGCCGCTTTTGCATTTCCGTCTCGCGGCACGCATTACACCGCGCACGCAACTCAATTCCCTGCTCGAAGGAAAAACGCATTGGCAGGATGCCGCGGAATCTTGGCGCAATGCGAACGGACATGTCTCCGTCGATGCGATCGATCTCGATAGCGATACCGGATCGGGCATTCTTTCGCTCGACGCGCAACATCGCTTGTTCGGTTATTACAATCTCGCCATCGAGGGCCGCAAAACCATCGGCCCGACAAGATCGCTTTACTGATTCTTCTTCGCGCGATTGCGGCCGAAATTGGGTTCGGCGCTGTCCTGACCCGCATCGAGAATACTGCGCCGGATCGCGCGCGTGCGCGTGAACAGATTGAACAGCGCATCGCCATCGCCCCAGCGGATCGCGCGTTGCAAGGCACTTAGATCCTCGCTGAAGCGGCCCAGCACTTCGAGCACCGCTTCGCGATTGTTGAGGAACACATCGCGCCACATTGTGGGATCGGATGCTGCGATGCGCGTGAAATCGCGGAAGCCACCTGCGGAATATTTGATGACTTCGCTTTCCGTGACGGTTTCGAGATCGTCCGCCGTGCCAACGATATTGTAAGCGATGAGATGTGGCACATGGCTTGTGATCGCGAGCACGAGATCATGGTGACGTGCATCCATCACATCCACCTGGCTGCCAAGCGCGCGCCAGAATGCTTCAAGTTTTTCGACCGCTTTGTGATCGGTGCCTGGCGGCGGCGTCAGGATGCACCAGCGGCCATCGAACAATTCGGCAAAACCGGATTCAGGCCCGGAATGCTCCGTGCCCGCGATTGGGTGCGCCGGAATGAAATGCACGCCTTCGGGAATATGCGGTCCCACATCGCGCACGACTGCCGTCTTGACGGAGCCCACATCGCTAACGATGGCGCCGGGTTTCAGATCGCCGGCCATCTCGCGCGCAATCGCACCAAAGGTGCCGACTGGCGTTGCGAGCACGATAAGATCGGCGTCGCATACGCAAGGGCCAAGCGTTTCGTGCAGTGAATCCGCAAAACCTGCAGCGCGCGCTTTCTCCAGCGTTTCGGGACGGCGCGAATAACCCGCGATATGCGAGGCCGCATTGGAGCGCCGCATCGCATGCGCCATCGACGAGCCGATGAGACCCACACCGATCAATGCAACTTTTTCGAATATCGCGGTCATTTTTTGCCCATGAATTCGGATAACGCCGCAACGACGGCCTTGTTCGCATCGGCTTTGCCGACCGTCAGGCGCAAGCAATCGGGCAAGCCGTAATTCGCGACGCCACGCAAAATGAGTCCGCGCGACATGAGGAATTCATCGGCATCTTTCGCCGTGCGGCCGGAGGCATTCGTGAAATGGATAAGCACGAAATTGCCCACGGAATCATCCACGCGAAGCCCAAGCTTGCGGATATTCTCGATGAGAAAGCCGCGCCATTCTTCATTATGCGCGAAAGAATCCTCCACATGGCGGCGATCCTTCAGCGCGGCAACGGCAGCTTCCTGCGCCGCCGACGAAACATTGAACGGCCCGCGTATGCGGTTAAGCACATCGGCAACGCCCGCCGGACAAAATGCCCAGCCGACGCGCAATCCCGCAA
>DATHQA010000129.1:0-2540 GCA_035483375.1 Rhizomicrobium sp.
CCGCCTTCGTGTAATAAAACCTAAATAAAGACGTAATCGAACTCTTGAAAATGAAAAATACCTCCCGCGGGATCGCTTCCCGCGACAGGGAATTATTGTCGGATCGCGCGATGATGTCTCCAAATTCCTCCTCCGGTTATGCGGGCGATGTCGCTCCGGCGGAAGCCTGGGCGATGCTCGAGGCCGATCCAAAGGCGCAGCTTGTGGATGTGCGCACGCGCGCGGAGTGGAACTTCGTCGGCTTGCCCGACCTCAGCCCTGTCAGCCGTAAGGTCCATCTCGTGGAATGGCAGAGTTTTCCGACCATGGCGCAGAACCCGCAATTCGTGGCGGACACGAAGGCGGCGCTCATGGATGCCGGGACGGATACGCCCGTGCTGTTCCTGTGCCGCTCCGGCGCGCGTTCGCGGGCTGCGGCGATGGCGCTGACCGAAGCCGGTTTTAGCCGCGCCTACAACATCGCAGGCGGTTTCGAAGGCGATCTCGATGGCGAACGCCATCGCGGGCTCAACAATGGCTGGAAGGCGTCGGGCCTTCCCTGGCGGCAATCATGAATTCGGAGCGCGAACACATGACAAGACGATTGCGATGACGCGTCCGTCTGGGGCTGCGGTCGATGGGAAGAATGTCCGGCGGAAAGCCGGCAAGGGGTAGAGAATGGGACAGATGGTAGGTAAGCCGTCGCGGCCGGATTGGGCCGCGGCTTGGGGAAGTGTCCGCGAAAGGCTGCGCCGCGAGCTTGGCGAAGCCGTGTTCGAGGCGTGGATCGGGCCGCTGACGCTTGTGTCGTCGGAGAAGGACGAGATCGCGCTCGGCGCGGCCAAGCCGTTCGTGCGCAATTGGGTGGCGAACCACTACGTCGCGCGCATCGAACGCGCGTTCAAATCCGAAGGCGCGGAACCGCAATCGATTTCCATCGTGCTGTCGGCGCCCAAGCCCGTCATCGGCGGCGCGGTGTTCAAGCAGCCCATGCCCATGCCGAGCGCGCCATACCGCCACGAGTTGGAAGAAGCCGAGGTTGAGCCGCCGCGCGGGCTGTGGAACCGGATGCTGCATCCGGCGCAAACCTTCGACAGCTTCATCGCAGGCACCGAAAACGAATTCACGCATCGCGCCGCGCGCGCCTTTGCGGAAGGCCGCGACGACATTCCGTTGCTGTTCATTCATGGCGGTTTCGGTTTCGGCAAGACGCATCTCCTGAATGCGACGGCGCTCGAATTCCGCAAGCGCAGCAAGCGCACACTGTTCCTGCGTGCGGAAGATTTCATGCGTCACTTCCTCGGCGCGATCTATCGCAAGGACACGCTGACGTTCAAAGAAGAATTGCGCACGGCGGAAGTGCTCATTCTCGACGATCTGCAACACATCTGCCGTTCGAGCGCGACGGGCGCGGAGTTCCTCTACACTGTGAATGCGCTTGCCGATCTGCACCGGCGCATCGTGATCGCGGCGGATCGTCCGCCTATGGCGCTTGAAGGCCTCGGCGCCGATGTGCGTTCGCGGCTCGCGGGCGGCCTTGTCGTCGGCATCGAAAAATCGGATCGCGCGGCGCGGCTGCAAATCCTGCAGGCGCGCACGGCGGAATTCGTGCGCCATTGTCCGGGCGTCGTGCTGCCGGGCGAAGTGCTGGAGCGCATTGCCGATCTCGAAGATGCAAGCCCGCGCGAATTGCTCGGCGTGCTCAACAAGCTCGCGACCTATTGCGATCTGACGAAGAAGCCCGTCACGCTCGACATGGCCGAGGAAGCCATCGGCGCCCGCGCCGCCCCGGGCGCGAAAACCTCCATCGAGGACATCCAGCGCAAGACGGCGGAGTTCTACAAACTCGAAGTGCGCGATTTCCATGCGCAGAGCCGTGCGCGCCGCGTGGCGCGGCCGCGTCAGGTCGCGATGTATCTTGCACGCCAACTGACGACGCGTTCGCTGCCGGAAATCGGGCGGCGCTTCGGCGGCCGCGATCACACGACGGTGCTGCATGCCTGCCGCCGCATCGAGGCGCTCTGTGCCGAAGATCCCATGTTCAAGCAGGAAGTCGATTTCCTGAAACAGGTGTTGTCGAGAAGGTTGGAGAATTAGCACGGTATTTTACCTTCCCATTGTGGGGAGGTCGATGACGCGAGCGAAGCGAACGGCATCGGGTGGGAGCTGCTGTGCGTAGCGTACACCGCCCCCCACCCGGCTCACCGCGATGCGGTTCGCCGACCTCCCCACAATGTGGGAGGTGAAGAAAATGCGTGATTCAGACATCGAAAAATACGCTACGATCTTCCCGACACTCCTTTTTGAGGCCCATGCGTGAAAAGCGCACTCATGATGCTTGCGCTTGCGGTGACGTCACCGACTTTGGATCAGAGCCATCCGATCCTCAGTTGCACGCGCGCGGCGGCCCTTGCCGACGAACTCGACGCCGCGCCCGACCTCAAGAAAATGCAGGACGATTTCTTCGCCGCCGCCGATCAATGCACGCGTGATGGCGGCGGCGCGGACGCCTATGTCCTGCGCGGCGAAGCCAACCACATCCGCGGCGATGATAAAGCTGC